>JAJYKC010000441.1 GCA_021788955.1 Acidobacteriota bacterium | reverse complement strand
GTCGACCAGCAGTTGGCTGTCCTTGGTGAAAAGAGATTGGAAAGGGCAGCCCAGCAATTGATCTGCCGACAACCCGGTCAGGTCTTCCAGTGCCCGGTTCACTTGCTGAATGGCGCCCGTAAGGTCGCAGACAATGAGTACATCCATCATGGAGGCGAGGATACTGGCAAGGAAATGTTGCGCCTCTTCCAGGGCGACGTTCTTCTTCTCCAGTTCCACTTGATAGCGGACGAGATCGGCATAGGTCTCATCCATCTTGTGGATCACCTCGATCCACGCTGTCTCTTGTGCAGCGAGAGGCAAGACGTCGCTCAACGCCCACCCCAATAGCCGGTATCCATGCCATGCCCGTAGCCCGCACCGCCTGAACCACCCCTGCTAGCGCCAGGAACGGCGGCTCTGCCACTACTGCGGCTACGCCGAGCGCCCGCCCGAACGTTGCCCGAAATGCGACAGCGAGCACATCCAGTTCCTCGGCTCCGGCAGCGAACGCGTCGAGGACGAACTCCGCTCCGCCTTCCCCAAAGCCCGCGTCGCCCGCATCGACCGCGACACCGTTAGCGGCAAAGGCAGCTTCGAGCGCATCCTCGCCGCCTTCCGCTCGGGCGATTACGACATCCTCACCGGCACGCAGATGATCGCCAAAGGCCACGACATCGCCAACGTCACCCTCGTCGGCGTCGTCAGCGCCGACATCGGCCTCAGCCTCCCGGATTTCCGCGCCGCCGAACGCACCTTCCAGTTACTAACTCAGGCCGCCGGCCGCGCCGGTCGTGGCGAACGCCCCGGCGAAGTCCTCATCCAGACCATCAACCCGGACCACTACGCCATCCGCTTCGCCGCCGAGCAAAACTACACGAAGTTCTACGAAAAAGAAGCCTCCTTCCGCCAGGCCATGCGCTACCCGCCCTTCGCCGCCCTCGCCAACATCCTCGTCCGCAGCGAACGCAAGGACCAGGCCGAAGCCTGGGCCGCCGAACTCGGACGCATGCTCGAACCCGCCCCCGAAGGCGTCAAAGTCCTCGGCCCGGCCGAAGCCCCCGTCGCCCGCATCCGCGGCGAACACCGCTACCAGATGCTCATCAAAGCCGCCAGCCGCCAGCGCCTCGGCGAAATCCTCGCCTCCATCCGCCACCACGCCGCCCAACAAAAATGGCCCGCCGCCGCCCTCATCCTCGACGTCGACCCCCTAACCCTCCTGTAACCCCCGACCCAGCCTCCAAGTCGGTTCACGACACTCGACCGGCCAGACACTCTTCCTTCGACCGAACCGACCCGATTCCGAGCCGCGCCCGCAAGGAAGCGGCCTCCCCTACACCCGCCCCATCATCTCCACTAACTCCCTCCTCTGCGCCTCAATCCGCCGCGCCCCCCACTTTTCGTTCAACCACGCCAGAAACCCAAATAGCCCCGTATAAACCACCCCCGCCGTCACCCAAGCCGCCGTGTTGTGGTCAACCCGCCACCGCGCCGCCGCCAGCCCGATCAATCCCACCCACATCGGCCCCAAATACCAATACTTCACCGTCTTCAACAACGCAATCTGCCGCCCATACGATTGAAGCAACGCACTCCCGTACTCTTCGAGCGTCGCCGTTGCTGCCGCAGCATCCCGCTCCCGCGACCGCCAATAAAGATAAACCGCAATCCACACCCCGCTCAGCGCGATCCACACCTCCGCCGCCCGCACCCACACATCACGCTCGTGATACGCGATCCAGCCAAAGAACGCCGCCACCAACCCCGCCGCAATCGTCTCGCGCCAGTCCCGCATCCGGATCGTCCGCCCGAAACGAACCGCCCGTCCCCGCACCGCTCGCAGCGCCCGCTCCGCTTCGATCGGCCGGGCCCCGGAAGCCCAAAGCTCATCCAGTTCGTCTTTGCCGTCGTTCATCTCCGCGCCTCCTTCGCGTTCAGTCTCTCCGCCAACCTCGCCCGCGCCCGGCTCAGCCTCGTCGCAATCGCGGACTGCGACAACCCCGTCGTCTGCTCGATCTCCGCGTAATTCAGTCCATCCAGATGCAGCGTCACTACCCGCCGGTCCGCGAGCGGCAACTCCCGGATCGCCGCAAACAGCGCCTCGCGCCGCAGTTGTTGCGCCGCCTCCTCATCCGGCCTCTCACCGCGCGACGGCGGATCGAACTCCGGCGGAATCGTCCGCTCCCTCGCCCGCCGCCGGTTGCGCGAAATCACCGCCGAAATCGCCGTATTATGCGCAATCCGGTAAAGCCACGTCCGCTCGCTCGCCTCCCCGCGAAACTGCGGAATCGCCTGCCAAACCGCCAGTAAAATCTCCTGCAGCAGATCCTCCCGCAGCGCCGCATCCGCCTCATACAATTGCGTCAGCCGCCCGAGCGCCGGCCCGAACTCCCCCACCAGACGCACGAACGTCTGCTCCCGGCTCGGACTCACTCCGCTAGGCAATTCGGCCCTTCTCAACTTAGATAGTCCGTCCAGCCGCGATTTCCTTGCAGAGCAGTTCGCTATTGGAAGTACACGCCGAAGCCGTTGAAGAAAATGTCGGTGATAACCCCCGAGTCGAGCCCCGGAGCCGAAAACGAAACCGGATTGTCGTACTGGCCGATCCACAGCCAGCCAAGCGGATACGTAATGCTCCCGCTCTGCCCCGTCCCCGTCGCGGGCAGCATAGACAATATCGAAGCCGGTATCGTAAGTTGCCCGGCGGACGCGGGCGCCTGGCACTGGAAGTACGTAAGTTGATTGTAAGTGCTGTCGGCCGCCGAGTACCCACCCAGCGTAACCTGCCCGCTCTGAACCGATGGATCGCTGCCGGACCACTGAACCTTGAACGCCGCATTCCGCGGAATCGCCTGCGTCGCCGTCACGTTCGTGAACTGCACCCCTGCCAGCCCGCCACGGCCCGAAACGGAAAACGCCCCCACACTCTTTCCACCCGTCCCGGTGACACTGTAAGCGGCGCCGGGCCATAGGTACCTCGGGTTGGCGTTGCTGTTCAGAATCGCCCAGTATTCCCCCGCGCCATTCACCTTCGGCACCGGAATCGGACCGCCCGACGCGAGGCTCAGCGCAGACCCGGCATCGAGGTTCGCCGGGCTCATGTCAGTCAATGTATAAGCCCCGTTCACGGCGCACCGGAAGCCCGGGCAGGGCGCCGCGATGCAATACCCCGACGAGACGCCATACTGCGCCAGGCCCGCCGTCGACGGGGAATACCGGCTGAAAGTCGCCGTCGCAAAGTCGGAGTAAGACGCCGCAAGGGAAAGCTTTTGGAAGCGCATAATCGCGTCCTCCAGCCGGATGTAGCTGAAAGCGACGTCCTGGCCCGAAGCGAGCTTATCCAGTAGCGCGGAACCTAGCGGCGAATCCGAGCACGTGTTCCCGGCGCTCGACACCGCAATCGTCGGAAAGTTGCTCGTCTGCCCACTCGCCTGGACCGACACCGGAACCCCGCAGCCATCCACCCCCGGCGGCACCGTAAAAACAATCTGATCCACCCCCGCGCAGCACCCGGACCGGCCGTGATAGGAAACTTGAGCCGGAGAATTGCCCACAATCACCTGAATGTTACCCGGCAGATTCCCCGTCGGCGGCAGCCCGGCGTCGCTTCCACTGATCGGCCCCAGCCCCGTCCCCCACAAAATAG
>JAJYKC010000440.1:891-3640 GCA_021788955.1 Acidobacteriota bacterium | reverse complement strand
GAGCCGGTCTGCACCGCGCCGGGCGCGGGCCAGACATGCGGGCCCGTTCCGCAGATGGTCTGGACATCGGCGGACGGCTTCACGTGGACGCGCGCCACGGGCGTCTCCGCGCTCGCCCAGACTCGGCCGCAAGCGCAAACCCGACCGAATATCCTGCTTATCACCGCCGACCAGCAGCAGTGGGCTACGGTCGGAAACCGCTCCGTGTGCCGCACGCCGAATCTGAATGCTCTTGCGGCCGCGGGGCTGCAATGCGAACGCTCCTACACGCCCAGCGCTGTGTGCTGCCCGGCGCGCGCCATGCTTGTTTCGGGCGCCTGGCATTGGAACAACGGCGTCTTCAACCAGATCCACTCCGCGCCGAGCGTGCACCGCGACATGTTTCCGGATGTGGTGCTGTACGCCAACCGTCTCCGCGGCGCCGGCTACCGTCTCGGCTACATCGGCAAGTGGCACGCTTCGTGGTTTCGCGGGCCGCGGCAGTTCGGCTACGAGGACACCGCGTGCCTGTTCTCCTATGGCAACGCCGCGCGGGACAACGCGGAAAGTCCGGTTCAAGTTCCGCCGCCTCCGCCGAAGCCGCGCCGTGTCGCGGACCGCATGATGCAGTGGCCTGGATCCGATCCGTTCGTCATGTGGGGGCACGAAGTAGGGCCGGAAGAAAACACGCACGCCTACTATCAAACGTCGTGCGCGATCGAGGTGATGAAACGGCTCACGGGCGGCTCTGACCCGTGGTGCATGGAGGTGCATTACATCGAGCCGCACGATCCTTACTTTCCGCTCGATACGTACCTGCAGCGCTATAGGCCATCGTCGATCCCTGTGCCGGCGAGCTTCGACGACACTTTTCAGGGCAAACCGGGGATGCACCGGCGCGAGTCGGAATCATGGGGCAAACAGACCGGGGCGGACGTGCAGCAAGGCCGCGCGCATTACTACGCTTACGTCGAGCAGTTGGATGCGCAGATCGGCCGGCTGCTGGCGGCGCTGGATGCGAGCGGACAGTCTGAAAACACGCTCGTGGTCTTCACTGCCGACCACGGCGATATGGCCGGCGCGCACCGCATGTGGATAAAGGGTTGGATTCCTTATGAGGAGTGTTACCGCGTCCCGTTGATCCTCCGTTGGCCGGCGCGCATTCCGGCGGGGTCGCGGACATCAGCGCTGGTCCAGACGCACGACCTTGCGCATACTTTCACCGAACTCGCCGGCGCGCCGCCGCTGCCTTATGCCGACGGCCGCTCGCTGGTTCCGCTGTTGACGAATCCGAGTCATGCTTCCTGGCCGGACCAGATCATGTGCGCTTACTATGGAGGCGAGTTCCTGGTTACCCAGCGGATCGCCATCACGGACCGGTATAAGTACGTGTTCAACGGCTTCGATTTCGATGAGCTGTACGACTTACAGAACGATCCGGACGAGATGCGCAACTTAGTAGCCTCGAACGATGCTCCGGCCGCGGCGAGTGAGATGCGCGGTCGGCTGTACGCTCTGATGAAGCAGTACAACGATCCCTTCGGCACGGGTCCGAATCCGGTACACGGAGGCCAGCCTCCGGACCGTTACGGGGCTCCGCGTTACCTCCCACGTCCCTCCTGAAACGGGAATCAGCGAAGGCGGCGCAGGTAGTTGTCGAGTCCGGAATACGCCGGGCCGGGTGACGGCGTGCCGTCCCAATGTTGCTCGAATGTGTTCAGGAAACCAGCCTCACCGTACATGGTCTGTCGGACGTCGCCTTCCGACACCGCGCCGGCGGGCTTAAAGTCCGGACCGAGGGCCTGCTTCGCGGCTGCGAGCATCGCTTCGGCTTCGTGGTTGTTGCCGCGTTTCCAGGCAATGTAGCCGCGAAGAAACCAGGCGGCCGCTTCGTGCGGATTCGTTTGGCAGACGTGCGCAAACGTTTGTGCGGCGGGGATGTCATGTCCCAGCCCGAGGTCGGCTTCGCCGCGCAGGAGGAGCGTGCCGGTTTCTTCGGAATTGAGGCGGAACGCGGCATCGAGAGGCGGAATGGCCTGCTCGAGCGCGGCCCGCGAGGTGGCCGAGGCGGCAAGGAGTTCGCCTTCGCGTTCGAGGGCGCGGTGGCTGCGAGGGTTGAGCCGGGCGAGCGTTTCGAGTTGGTCGACTGCGCCGGGGATGTCGCCTTGGGCCGCGAGGCAGTTGGCGAGGTAGTAGAGAGAATCCTCGTGCGTGGGGTTGAGGGCGAGCGCCTCGCGGAACAAGGAAGCCGCGCGCGGGAAGTCATGCGCGGTCCGCATTGCGTCCATTGCCGCGCGCTCTTTGCTCCAGAACTGCTCGAGCGACGGCCCGGCTAGCGGCGGTGGCGTCGCCGGATTGCCGGCCGGTGAGAAGAGACGCGCTGTGGGATCGCCTTCGGTGAGTTCGTAAATGTGATTCGCGGCCAGATTGGTCCAGGTTTCCGCGCGCCCGCCGAGCCACTGAACCTCGACGCGATCCGCTTTTGACGCACCACCGAGGCCGACGTGAACGCGCCGGCTGTCCTGCGAAAGATACGACGAGCTCGAGACCGTGCGGCGCAGCGGCGTCTTGCCGGTCCAGGCGACGACGGTGGCGCCGTCGCCGAAGCCGATGGGAGCTTTGCTGCCCGGAACGCGGCTGTGCAGGCGAAACTCGATCCAGTTGCCGTGGGGCATGTCGTTGCGCAGCAGACGCACTCCCTCACCGTGGTCGACGATGGCGATATCCATCGCGCCGTCGTTGTCGAAATCAGCGACAGCAAGGCCGCGGC
>JAJYKC010000440.1:0-881 GCA_021788955.1 Acidobacteriota bacterium | reverse complement strand
AGAAGTACTCGCCTCGCGCGTTCCAGAAAAGAAATGAAGGCATCGGCACGAGGCGGCGGGGCGACGTGTCCTTCCGCTCGAACGTGCTCCCGTTGGCGACGACAAGATCGGGCCAACCGTCGGAGTCGAAGTCCACGAAGCTCGCGCCCCAGCCGATGGACTGCATCGACGGCTGGCCGATGCCGCGCATTTCGGCGACGTCGGTGAAGTGGAGCTCGTTGTTGGCCTGGTGGGCATCTTTCTGTTCGGAAAGCAGCGACTGATACAACGCGTACTGCTGCGCGATCCAGTGAGAGATGAAGAGATCGTCGTCCCCATCGCGATCGAAATCGCCGGCGGCGAGGCCCATCGAGCCGCGGTATTCCTCGATCCAGGCGGCGCGGCCGGCGTCGACGAACTTGCCATGGTGGTTCAGGTAGAGCTTGTTCTCGCTGATGTCGTTGGCGACATACAGGTCCGGCCAGCCGTCGCCGTCGAAATCGTGCCAAAGCGCGCTCAAGCTGCGGCCTTCCGGATTGGAGACGCCAAGCTCGCCGGCAACTTCGGTGAAGGTTCCGTTGCCGTTGTTGCGAAACAGAAGATTGCGTTCCGGCGAGTAAGAGGCGGGGTTCAGCGTGAACGGCACGTCCTTGCCGAACTGCTGCGAGACGCTGGAGGCGCTCCCCTTGCCGGGGACGTATTTGACGTAGCCGCAGACGTAGAGGTCGGGATAGCCGTCGCGATTATAGTCGCCCCAGGAGGCCCCGGTCCAGAAGCCCTTCGGGGAAGGGAAGCGTCGGTCGCGGACGAAGTGGCCGTGGTCGTTGCGGAAAAGAAGAATGGTGTCGTAGCCGGTGACGATGAGATCGAGCCAGCCGTCGTTGTTGTAGTCGGCAAAGGCG
>JAJYKC010000439.1 GCA_021788955.1 Acidobacteriota bacterium | reverse complement strand
CTTGCGCATCACAAGGTCCGACGTGCTGTAACCGGCCAACTCGAATCCGTGCCCGTGCGTGATCGCATCCGTCGGGCACGCCTCCACGCAGTACCCGCAGAAGATGCAGCGGCTGTAGTCGATGTTGTAAACCTCGGCATACCGCTCGCCGCCGCTCATCCGCTTGGCGTCCGTGTTCTCCGCCGCTTCAATATAAATGCAGTTGGCCGGGCATGCCGCCGCGCACAGAAAACAGGCCACGCACTTCTCCAGGCCGTTCTCGTCGCGCTGCAACACGTGCTTGCCGCGATACCGCTCCTCGAACTCCGGCGGCGCGTCCGGATACAGATCCGTGATCGTCGGCTGCATCATCTCGCGGAACGTGACGCTCATTCCCTTCACGATCGCCGCCGCGGAACCGAGCACTTCGTTGACCTTCGGCATTCTGAATTCTAGTGTAGTGCGTTTCGCCGCACCCTCGCACAAGCCCCGAAAAACGCCCAAAACCCCGGAAAAACCGATTCTATACCGCCGGTACGGTACAATAACCGTTTTTGGTCTCCCGAATGAACAATTTGATCGTACTTGGCGCCCAGTGGGGCGACGAGGGCAAGGGAAAGGTCGTCGACCTCTTCTCCGAACGCTTCGATATCGTCGCCCGCTACCAGGGCGGCCACAACGCCGGCCACACCGTCTTCATCGGCCCGAAGAAATTCGTTCTCAAGCTCATCCCCAGCGGCATCCTCCGCCCGGGCGTGAAGGCCGTCATCGGCAATGGAGTCGTCGTCGATCTCGCCGCCCTCATCGACGAGATGAGCGCACTGTCCGCCGCCGGCGTCGACGTCACCCATCAACTCGCTGTCAGCAACCGCGCCCACGTCATCTTCCCCTTCCATCGCATCGTTGAGAAGATGTCGGAAGGCCGCCCGGATCGCATCGCCATCGGCACCACCAGCCGCGGCATCGGTCCCTGCTACGAAGACAAAATCGGCCGCCGCGGCATCCGTATCGCCGACCTCTACGAACCCGCCGCCTTCCAGGCCCTCTACGAAACGCTCGCCGAAGACAAGCAGCTCCTCGCCCAGACCTTCGGCATCCACGAGTCCATCGACTACAGCAAGATCCGCGACGAATACCACACCTACGCCGAACGCATCCGCCCGCTCGTCTGCGACACCTCAAAACTGTTGAACGACGCGATGCGCGCCGGCAAGCGCGTCCTCTTTGAAGGCGCCCAAGGAACGATGCTCGACATCGACCACGGCACCTACCCCTTCGTCACGTCGTCGAGCGCCACCGCCGGCGGAGCCTGCACCGGCGCCGGCGTCCCTCCCACCGCCATCTCCGGCATCGTCGGCGTCTCGAAAGCCTACATCACCAGAGTCGGCAGCGGTCCTTTCCCCACCGAAGACAAGGGCGAAGCCGGCGAGCGCCTCCGCCGCGCGGGCAACGAATTCGGCGCCGTCACCGGACGCCCCCGCCGCTGTGGCTGGTTCGATGCCCCGCTGCTTCGCTACACCGCCGCCATCAACGGCTTCGACAGCTTAGTCGTCACCAAACTCGACGTCCTTGACGGCCTCGACGAAGTCCCTGTCTGCGTCGGCTACAAATCGAGCGGCCGCGTCCTCGATGAAATGCCCGCCACCCTCGGCGTCCTCGAATCCCTCGAACCGGTCTACGAAAAACTCCCCGGCTGGTCCGGCTCCACCCGCGGCCTCCGCAACGAAGCGGACCTCCCGTCCCGCGCCCGCGATTACCTCCGCTTCCTCACCGAAGCGACCGGCGTCGAAATCGGCTGCATCTCCACCGGACCCGAACGCGACGAAACCATCCTCATCCCCGGCTCCCGGCTCGATCAGCTTCTCAATCCGGCTTGAGCCGGGCGAAGCTCAATACATATTTACCATTACCGTCCGCCAGGCCGAGTTTCCCGCCACGTCCTTCGCCACGATGTTAATCACGTTCATCCCAGGAAATAACTGAATCGGGGCTGTCTTCCACTGCGTCGTCCCGGCGGCCACCCCCGAAAAACCCGTCGACGTAGTCCACGTCACCGAAGCCACTCCCGAGTTATCGCTCGCTACCCCCTGAACCACAATCGTCGAGTTAGAAGTAGAGTAAGTCGAAGCCGCCGGACTTACAATCGTCAACACAGGCGGCGTCGTATCTTTGGTTCCGCCACCGCCGGTAGGAGTCCCACCTGTGGGCGTTCCGCTAGTCGGAGTCCCGCTAGTCGGGGTTCCACTCGTCGGCGTTCCACCAGTAGGCGTTCCGCCCGTTGGCGCCCCACTCGCACTCGTCCCACTAGTCCCTGTCCCCCCACTCCCATTCGTCCCCGCCGTCCGCGC
Source organism: Acidobacteriota bacterium (assembly GCA_021788955.1). The sequence continues at coordinate 1,318 of JAJYKC010000439.1, read as the reverse complement.
CGCATACAACATCTGCGCCGCGGCAATATCCTCCGGCGTCAACCCGCTCACAATCTTGAAATACGGATACATCACCGCGCTCGGCAAATCCGAATGCCCCAACCCCAGCGCATGACCCGTCTCATGCAGCGCCAGGCTGAATAAGTCGATCTTGTTCCCGATCCCCCACACATTCGCGTCGTTAAAATGCATATCCCCGGCCAGCGGCTCCGGATTTGGCGGCGCCGGATAAAACGTATGCGCCAGTATCGTCCCCGCCGGCCCGAACGGATACGGATCCCCATGCGCCCCCGTCGCGAACAAGATCGCGATCGTCTCATTCCCCAACGGATTCGTCGACGCCTGGAAATTCACCTGAACCGCCTGGGACCACACCCCAAACGCACTTACTATCGCATTCGTAACTTCATCCGGACTAAGTTGCGAAGTCATGTTCACAAACGCATAACTCAACGTCGCCGAACCCAGTCCCGGCCCGTCCCATCCATCCCCGATCAACGGAATCGACTGCCCCAGCGTTCCTGACCCCGTATCCGCGCCCGCGCAAACAAACACCGGCTCCCCGTTCACCAGCGCGCGCGAAGCCGGAAAAATATAGTTCACCTCGTCCCACGCCGCCAGCTTCGCTAAGTCCCCCTCCGTCCCCTCCAGTAACAACTGCCCTACCGCAACATCCGGATTGTCCCGCACCAGAAAACCGCTCTCGATCGCAATCGCCCGCGCCACTGCCGGGTTCACGTCCGGATGAAACTCCACCATATACCACCCCTCCTCCACATTCTTGTCCCGAACACTCCCGCTCCGCAGCGCCGCGCTGATCTTCTCCCCCGTCCCCAACCGCCGCGCCACCGGCACGCCCAGGTCCGCCGCTTGAGTCCCGTCCGGCGCGTTCACAATCAAGCCCGTCATCGGCACCAGACTCACCACCCGCACCCCTGCCGCCTTCAACCGCGCCAGATCCGCAGGTCCCGGCACATGCCCCAAATCCACCAGCAGATGCTCCCGCCCAAGCGCCCACTTCTTCGCCCGCTGCCCCGCAGTCCCACCCTCGCCCAGCGACTTCCGCATCAGCCGGCTTCCCGCGACTCCCGGCGCCGCCTGGGCACTGAGGCCCGCCATCAGTAATATTCCGCAGACCAAAACTCGGTTCACACCCCCCAGATCGGGCGCACCGATGAGAGTTTTGCTACTCCTGAACACTTAGTTTTTTCAAAGGTGTCCCTCAGTGAGAAGCCTAAGGCTCTGCCTGCTCCTTACCGCTGTCGTCGCGTGGCCTAGAGCACAATACTTGGTCCGCACCGTCGCCGGCTCCAGCTTC
>JAJYKC010000438.1 GCA_021788955.1 Acidobacteriota bacterium | reverse complement strand
GTCGGCGAAGTATAGATCCTCAATGCCCACTTCCTTCGAAATCTTGTCCCACTTCCCGCCGCCGTCCACCGTCCTCCAGATGCCTTTGTCGCTGGTGAACCAACCGTGCATCGCGTCCAGGAAGTACAACGAGTCCGGCACTTCTTTCAATTCGGAGTCCGCCCAGTTCGCGCCCCCGTCGGTCGTTCGCAGGAACTCGGGCTTGCTCTTGCCGCCCTTGTCGCTAACCTCGCCGATGGCGTAACAATGTTGATTGTCCGGGCACGACAGGTCCGCGAAGACGAATGTCTGTTGCGCCTTGTCGTAGAAATACTGAATCTTCCACGAAGGCCCGGCCGGCTCGGCCGCGAAGGCCCCGGTGACACACATACAGCAGGCAAGCGTTCCGGCGACCGCCCGGAACACGCGGATATAAGCAGCAGACTTGGACATACGGTTCCCGTTCTAGTTGGTAAGTGGAGGACTCGCCGTCAATGATAACTCCCGCCGCTCGCCGGACCTGCGCGCTGACTCGATCAGCGTCCCCGTCAGTTCGCCCACGGTCGTCAGTAACTCCATCTCGACTCCCGTGTGCGTGTGCGGCTCGCGGTGCTGCACATTGATCACGCCGACCACGCCCGAGCGCGCCAGCAGCGGCGCCGAAAGAAACGCCTCGAACGTATCCTCCGGCAGGTTGCTGAACGCCTTGAATCGCGGATCCCGGTACGCCTCCCGGAAAATCGCCAGCAGCCTCCGCTCTCTCGCCACCCATCCTGTCAGCCCTTCGTTCAGCCTCAACCTGACATTGCCCATCGCCGCCGCATCGTGCCGGTTGGAAGCACACAGCACCAGTTCGGCGTCTTCCAGCCGGTAGACCAGACACGAGTCGCACCGAAGATACTCCACCACCAGCGTCACGATCTTGGAAAGCGCCAGGTCCACGGGGATATCGCTAACCAGGATCCGGCTCAGCCGCTGGACGAGCCGCAGTTCCATCTCAGCGCGCTCCAGGCGGAGTTCGAGGTCCTTGGGCTTGGCCACGGCCTTATTATGGCACGTGGTTCCGGCATCTGAGCCTCTCGCAAGTTGCCGGTACAACCCCTCCGCCCCGCTGCGATAATAAGAGCACACCTCGCATGACACGACGCGCGCTTCTGGCGCTGCCCATCGCTTTCTCCACCGCCTGCCGCACCCGCCGCACCTTCGCGGGGATCGCCTTCGTCGCCAACCATGACGGCAACGCCGTGGCTGCCGTCGACCTCGGCGTCTTCGCCGTCGCGAAACAGATCCCGCTCGACGGCGCTCCCACCGCCATCCTTTCCTCGGGCCGCCGCGGCGGCGTCTTCGCCCTCACCGGCGCCAACGGCCGCATCCATGAGATCGGCGTCTCGCGCCTAGACGTCTCCCGTTCAGTTACTGTCTGCTCGCAGGCCGCCGCCGCCATTCTGTCCTCCGACGCGGCTCTCCTGTTCGTGCTCTGCAACCGTCCGGCTCAGTTAGTCGCTCTCTCCACCCGCACCCTCCGCCCCGTTTGGACCTCCCGGCTCACCGCGCCTCCTGTCGACGCCGCCGTCTCCCCCGACGGCCGCTGGCTGGTGGTCAGCTACGGCCCCGCCGGCTCCATCGAGCGATTCGACCTCGCCAACCAGCGCTCCGCCGGCCGCATCCCCCTCAACGCCGAAGCCGGAATCGTCGCCTTCCAGTCCAACTCCGAGCAGTTCCTCGTCGCCAACACCGGCGAGCGTATGTTGAACGTCTACGAATCCACCGGCGGACGCCTCGTCGTCAAACTTCCCCTCGCTCTCCGCCCCGAACACTTCTGCTTCAACTCCGACGGCGGCCAACTCTTCGTCACGGGCGAAGGCAGCGACTCCGTCGTGATCGTCTACCCCTACTTCACCCCGCAGATCGGCGAATCCGTCCTCGCAGGCCGCGCGCCCGGCGCCATGGCCGCGACCACGGACTTGCTCTTCGCCGCTAACTCCCACTCCGGCGATGTCAGTATCCTCCACATCGAAAGCCGCAAACTCATCGCCGTCGCCCCCGCCGGCGCTGATCCCTCCTTCATCGCCATCACCCCCGACTACCAATACGCCCTCGTCCTCAACTCCGGTTCCGGCGACATGGGGGTCATCTGGATCCCCGGCCTCACCCGCACCCGTGCCCGCTCCGCCCCGCTCTTCACCCTCATCCCCGTCGGCTCCGGCCCCATCGGCGCCGCCATCGTCCCCGTGTAAAACTCCGGCGAGGCATAGACTGAAAGCAGGTCCCATGCCCGTCACCATCGGAGCCAAAGAAAGCGCCTTCGCCGACCCCCTCGGCCTCCTCACCGATTGCCATCGCCGCATCGAGCGCTTCCTCGGCGTCCTTCGCACCGTCGCCGGCCAAAACTCCGGCGGCCCGCTCAGTCCCGAACACGCGCGCGCCCTGGAAGCCGCACTGAACTATTTCCGCGACGCCGCCCCGAAACATCACGCCGACGAGGAGCAGGACCTGTTCCCCCAACTCCGCGCCCTCGATCGCCCCGAAGCCGAAGCTCTCCTCCGCCGCATGGCCCAACTCGAAGAACAGCCCCGCGCCGCCGCGCTCTGCCACGCCGAAATCGATTCCCTCGGCCGCCGCTGGCTCTCCACAAATCGTCTGTCCGAACCCGATGTGGCCCGGTTCAAGGACCTGGTTTCCATCCTCGACAACCTCTACCCAACGCACATCGCCCACGAAGAATCGGAAGTGTTCCCCTTCGCCAGGGCCGTGTTGAGCGAGAGCGCAAAGCAGATGCTCGGCCGCCGCATGGCCGAGCGCCGCGGCGCGCCCTTCGAAGCCGTCTGGCGCGGTGCATCCTGAACGCCCCCATGTTCATCTAAGCCGTTGGATGCATTGTCGCCGTCAATCGGCAAAGGAAATCGCACCCATTCCAGTCGCAAATTCAAATTCCACAGACATCGTCTCTTACGGAGAAAGCTAGAGAATGCCCACTTTGTTCGACCCGCTTCGGGTCGGCTCGCTCGAACTGCCGAACCGCGTGATCATGGCGCCGCTCACGCGCCTCCGCGCCACCCCCGATCACATTCCCACGCCCGTCATGGCGCAATACTATGCGCAGCGCGCCTCCGCCGGCCTCATCCTCAGCGAAGCCACCCCGGTTCATCCCTCGGGCGTCGGCTACCACCAGGTGCCCGGCATCTGGAGCAGGGAACAGGTCGAAGCCTGGCGTCGCATCACCTCGGCCGTCCACAACGCCGGCGGACGCATCTTCCTTCAGCTTTGGCACGTCGGCCGCATCAGCCATCCCCTCTTCCTTGACGGCGAACTTCCTATCGCCCCAAGCGCCGTCCGCCCCGCCGGCCACGTCAGCCTCGTCCGCCCTCAGGTCGAGTTCGTGACTCCCCGCGCCCTGCGCCTCGACGAAATACCGCAAGTCGTCGCCTGGTACCGCCAGGGCGCGAAAAACGCCCAGGCGGCTGGCTTCGACGGCGTCGAAATCCACGGCGCCAATGGCTATCTGCTCGACCAGTTCCTTCAGGACAAAACCAATCTCCGTACCGACGAATACGGCGGCAGCATCGAAAACCGCGCCCGCCTGATGCTAGAAGTCGCCGACGCTGTCGCCTCGGTCTGGGGCGCGGACCGTGTCGGTATGCACCTCGCCCCTCGGGGCGACTCCCAC
>JAJYKC010000437.1 GCA_021788955.1 Acidobacteriota bacterium | reverse complement strand
TGGAAAACCGAAGGCGGCGGCGCGCTCATCAACCAGGCCATCCATCAGGTGGATATTCTGCTCTGGCTCATGGGCGCCGTCCGCAGCGTCTCGGGCTGCTGGCAGATCGCCGCGGCGCACCGCATCGAAAGCGAAGACGTCGTCAACGCCGTAATGCAATACGCAAGCGGCGCCACCGGCGTGCTGCAAGCCTCCACCGCTTTCTGGCCCGGCTACACCGAGCGCATCGAAATCCACGGCGCCAAGGGCACCGCCATCATCTCCGGCGACCGTCTCACCACCTGGGACGTCAACAACGATTCCGGCGAGCCCGCGCCACTCGCCCAGGATGTCGCCAGCGGCGCCTCCGATCCGATGGCCATTTCGCTCACGCCCTTCGAGCGCCAGTTCCAGGATTTCGCCCACGCCATCGAATCCGGTCGTCTACCCGCTTCGTCCGGAGAAGACGGCCTCCGTGCTCTCGAACTCGTGCTCGCCGTTTATCAATCGTGCCGCGAAGGCAGGCAGGTAGCGCTGAATGCCTGACCCCGGCGGCCGCGCCGGATTCTCCACCGTCCGCGTGCCCGCGTCCAGCGCCAATCTCGGTCCCGGCTTCGACGCGCTCGGCCTGGCGCTCGAAATCTTCCTCGAGTGCCGCTTCCGTCCCGCGGCTGAACTCTCGATCCGGGCCTGCGGCCGCGACGCCGATCGCATCTCCACCGCCGACGACAACTTAATCTGGCAAACTGCGCTCGCCGTCGCCTCCGACGTGGGCCGCACGCTTCCACCCATCGAACTCGAAATTCAAAACGACATTCCCATCGGCAAAGGGCTCGGATCGAGCGCTGCTGCGCTTACTGCGGGGGTCGTCATCGCCGACTGCGTTCTCGGCCTTGGCTGGGACGCGCACCGCATCCTCGACGAAGCCGCCTACATTGAAGGCCACCCCGACAACGTTGCCGCCTGCGTGCTCGGCTCCATCGTCGCCAGCGCCATTGACGCCGAAGGCATTGCGCGAGCCGTCCGCCTCGATCTTCCGCCCAGCTTTGCCGTGGGCGTCGTTGTGCCGGACTTCATCCTACCCACCTCGGAAGCCCGCGCCGTCCTCCCCGCGAACTACGCGCGCCAGGACGCCATATTCAACGTCCAGCGCTCGGCCCTGTTGATTGCCGCGCTCGCCACCGGATCCGTCGAAGTTTTCCCCGCCGCGCTCGAAGACCGCATGCACCAGCCTTATCGCGCGCCGCTCGTTCCTGGCCTCAGTGAAATTCTGACGCTTCGCGCTCCGGGACTCCTCGGCTGTACGCTCAGCGGCGCCGGCCCGTCGATTCTTGTGTTCCATGAGCGCGGCCACGGCGAAGTCTGCTCGCTCGCGGCCGATGTGTTCGCGCGGCACGGCGTCAGCGCCGAGGTCCTCTTCCCGGCCATCGCGCACGAGGGCTTTACGCTCACAGCTTGAAGAAAATTTTCCGCCGGTACAGCCACGCGCAAAGGTAAATCTGAAACGCCGACACGGCGCAAGCCATGAACACGCGTCCCCAGTCGCCCCACCAGCCGACCGACCACCCCAGAAACACTTGCGCCGTCGTGCGCATCCAGTGGCCGAGAATCTCGTGGACGAGGTAGATGAAAATCGAATTCGAGCCTACGATGACAACGACGCGGCTCCAGCGCGTCCAGCCTTTGACATCCGACACCCAGACGAACGCCGCCAGCGCCAGCAGCGTCCAGCCCGCGCTCAGCAGCGCGAAGGAGGGCGTCCAGATCTTCTTGATGATCGGAATCCAGAAATCGAGCGCGAGGCCCGAGGCGACACCGGCGATGCCTGTCAGTGCGAGAATGCGCAGCTTTCTCGCCATGTCGAGCGAGGACTTCAGCAGCGCTCCCGCCATCACGCCAAACACCGTGTTCGCCGTCGAGGGAATGCAGTTGATCGTCGCGTAAGACCCCGGCCAGTGCTTGCCCAGCACTGCCCCGTCCAGCCAATAACCAATGTTGGCGTCCTTCACCCACGGCCCGATCACGCCCGGCGCGGTGAAAAACATATAGATCGCCCAGTCCGCCGCCAGAAACGCGAACGCCGTCACCGCCTGCACCTTCCAGCCTTTGCGCAGCACCAGGAACGCGATGAGGTAAGTGAACGAAACCTGCGCCAGCACGTTGATCAGATCGATGACGGGCCGCCCCGCTTCGACCGACCTTGCAATTAGTCCCCACAGAATCAGCAGCGCGCACCGCTTCAGGACATGCAGCAGCGTCGACGAGTAACTCTCGCCCGACTCCCACCGCTTCGCGAAGGAAAACGGCATTGCCGCGCCGACGATGAACATGAAGAACGGCTGCACCATGTCCCAAGGCGTCGCCCCGTGCCAGTCCGTGTGCTCGAACTGCCGCGCCACCACGCCCATCAGCGGGTGATTGTTCATCGCGGACAGAAACCCCTCGGCGGTGAGGAAGATCATGGTGAACCCGCGGAAGGCGTCGAGCGAAACGACGCGCTGACTTAGCGCGCGAACCGGCGCGGCGATTACCGGCGAGGAGGCTGTTGTGGAGCCCATTGCGGGCTTATCTTACTACAAGCCGCGCTACTACACTCCGCGGCGGTCGCCCCACAACTCCACGTGCAGCCGCGGACCGAAACGCCACCCGCGTTCCTTGCAGATCTCGGCCAGCCACAACCCGCGCTCCCGCAGCACCTCGGCCCGCGTGCCCTCCGGCATCAACACCACGCGCGAAGCGTCGGCTTCCACCTCACGCACCAGCGCCGCCGCTTCCTCCACGTCCTCCGGCGCCGCGATCACGAACTTGAGCTGATATGGATGCGCCGCCATCAGCCGCCGGATCACTTCGGGCTGCCGCCGCAGCCGCTCGTGCTGCGCCGCCCACCTTCCGCCCTCGCGCTCGTACGGCGTCGAATTTTCGAGCTTCGGGCTGATGCTCATCAGGTCGCAGGCGACCTCGGCGAACACCGTCCCCGCGGTCTCGATTGTGATATGCAGGCCCATCCCGCGCAGCGTTTGCGTCAGCGCCCCGATCTGCGGCGCGATCATCGGCTCGCCACCTGTCACCACCACGTGCCGCGCGGGAGTCCGCTCGCACTCGGCCGCGATCTGATCCACACCCATCTCGCCGCCTTCGGGCGACCAGGACGTGTACGGCGTGTCGCACCACACGCACCGCAAGTTACATCCGCTCGTGCGTACGAATACCGAAGGCACGCCCGTCAGCATCCCTTCGCCCTGCAGCGAATAAAAAATCTCGGATATCTTCAAGCCGCGTACTCGATCGGGTCTTCGACACCCGCTTCTGCGAAGCCTTTGCGGCGCAGCAGGCACGAATCGCAGTGACCGCACGCGCGCCCTTGCGGGTCCGGATCGTAGCAACTCCGCGTCAGCTTCACGTCCACGCCCAATTCCAGCGCCAGCCGCACAATTCCCGCCTTATTTAGCTGAATCAGTGGGGTGTGAATCTTCAGTTGCGTGCGCCTTTCTACGCCCGCCCGCGTCGCCAGATTCGCCATCTTTTCGAACGCCTCGATATATTCCGGCCGGCAGTCCGGATAACCCGAATAGTCGATCGCGTTCACGCCCAGAAAAATGTCCGCCGCGCCCAGCACCTCGGCCCACGCCAGCGACAGAGACAGAAAGATCGTGTTCCGCGCCGGAACA
>JAJYKC010000436.1 GCA_021788955.1 Acidobacteriota bacterium | reverse complement strand
GGTCCATGTACATGCCCATCGGATAGTGCGTCTCCGTGTCGTCCCCGTTCTTCGTCCGGAACCAGATGTTGGTCTGAAACCAGTCGTACGCCACGTTCGAAGTCGCCGTCAGCAGGATATGCTCCCGCACGTCGATCTCCTGCCCCGGATGCAGCGGCACCGGAATCACTTCCCCCGGATCGTCCATCGAAAACGCCACGTGCCCCGGCCCCGTCGCCTGCGTCATGATCAACGGCAGCCCCGCGAACATCCGCTTCCACGCGCCCTTCAGCGACATCGTACTGATGTTCACCTGCGGGTCTTTCCACAACAGCACATGGTGCGCGAAATACACGCTGTCCCCGGCCGCCAGGTTCATGTCCGCCACCGGAACATACACGCCCTCGATCTGGCACGACGAATTGCCCAGCTTCAGCTTCGCCATGTCCTTCCGCGCCGGTAACTGAACCCACCCGCTCTCGCTCTCTTCTTCCGCCACCCCCATCGCCGCCCCGCAACTCGGGCACGACGTCTGTCCCGCATCCACCACCGCCCAGCACCACGCGCACTTGTTCGCCCGCCCCACCTGCTGAGGCGCCGGCTGCATCGGCGGCGGAGTCGATGCCCGCACCACCGGCGTAGCTGGCGCCACAGGAGGCGGCGGAGGCGCAACCGGAGGCGGTGGCGGCGCAGCCACAGGCGTCGCCGCCGCCGGCCGCTTCACCGCCGCCCCGCAGTTCCGGCAGAAATTCTGCCCTTCCAAAAGTTGAGTACCGCAGTTTACGCAGAACATGGCCGTTACTCGGTGTGATGATGCACGTACATCGACTGTATGCCCACCCGCCCCGGACCCGTCATCCGCGCCAGGCTCATCGCCGTCCCGCCAAAGAATCCCGTCCCCAGCTTCTGTATCTCCACATTCATCGTCACCGACGAGTCCTTATACAGAAACGCGCCCGGCTCCAGCAATATACTCTCTCCCGCCGCCAGCCGCCTCTCAAACACGTTCCCGTATCCGTGCAGAATCACCACCCCCGGCGAACCCGCCGTCACAAACCGGTCCATGTACATCCCCTGCCCGCCGAAAAGTATGTTCGCCAGCCCCTTGATCCGCACAAACGAGTAAGAGATCTGGTGCGACGAAAGCAGAAACGCGTGCTCCCTCACATCCAACTCCATCCCCGGATGCAGCGGCAGCACAATCAACTCGCCCGTCGCATCCCGCGAAAACGCGATCCGCCCCGGACCCGTCGCCACGCTGATCACAAACGGCATCCCCGCGAACGCGCGCTTCAGTCCCCCCGAAAGCTGCAGCACCGTCAGCAGCACGCCCTCGTCCTTCCACAGCATCACGTGATGCTCGAAGAAAACCGAATCGCCCGCGCCCAGGTTAATCTCGGCAACCGGAACAATCTCGCCTTCCACCTGGCACGTGCTCGAGCTGAACTGAATCTCCGTCATGTCGCGGATCCGCGGCGCCTCCCTCCATCCGGAATCGCTCACCAGATTCCGGATGTCCAGCGGCGCGCCACACGCGCGGCACGCCACCGCGGTCTTCTCGTTCATGCTCTGGCACCACTGGCACTGAATCCGTTCGAACGCTTCAGCGGCGGGGCTCTGTCCGGTCTCTACCATAGGTAGAGAATATCCCGTTTCACCCCCAAGCGGGCGCCACGCCCCCACGCCCTACGTCTTCGGCGGACCGCCCGGATGCTGCTTCCTCACCCGCGGATTCCGCCGCACTTCCAACGTATGCTTCTTCCCCGGCTCCAGGATCTGCTGCACCCCCATCACCGCATTCCCCAAAGCCCCCGAACCGGCACGCCTCCGCCAATAGTAAATCCACCCCCGCTCCTCCATCCACAACGCCAACCGGTGCAGCCCATACAAACCGAGAACAACAACCGGAACCCAAAGCCACTTCACCACACCCTCCGCCCTCATCCTACCCCACGCTCCTCAACCCCTCCCGCCGGATCGAATACCATGGTTTCCGTGCTGCGATACCTTGGTTTCCTCTTCCTCGCCGGAGCCGCGGCCGCCTCCGCGCAAACCCTCACCGCCAACGACGTCATCGAGCAAATCAAAGCCCACGTCGGCGTCCCCTGGCGCACCCCCACCGTCGACACCTTCAAAGCCGGCGATCCCTCCACCCCCGTCACCGGGATCGCCGTCACCATGATGGCCACTTACGACGTCTTAGTTAGAGCCGCCGCCCGCGGCGACAATCTCATCATCACCCACGAGCCCACCTTCTACAGCCACCTCGACAAAACCGATGCCTTCGCGAATGCAAACGACCCCGTCTGGCAACAAAAGGAACAGTTCATCCGCGAACACCACTTAGTCGTCTGGCGCTTCCACGACCACTGGCACATGCACCGCCCCGACGGCATCCTCACCGGCGTCGTCAATGATCTCAAATGGCAGTCCTACCAGAGCAAGACCGAGCCCGAGCTCTTCAACGTCCCGCCCACCACCGTCGCCGCCCTTGCCTCGCAGATGAAGCAGCGCCTCGGCATCCACGTCGTCCGCGTCGTCGGCGACCCTTCCATGAAAGTCACCACCGTCGCCCTCTCACCCGGCGCCGGCGGCCCCGAACTCCATCTCAAGACCCTCTACCGCGACCGCCCCGGCGTCCTCGCCATCGGCGAAGTTCCCGAATGGGAAACCATCGAATACATCGCCGACGCCGCCGCGGAAGGCCGCCACCAAGCCCTCATCCTCCTCGGCCACATCCCCAGCGAACAAGCCGGCATGGAATACTGCGCAACCTGGCTGAAAACCTTCATCACGGGAGTCAAAATCGAATTCGTCCCGGCCAAAGAATTCTTCTGGCTCGCTAAGTAACTCGCCGGCCGCTACTGCGTTACGGGAATATACAACGCCGTCTGTGCAATCGGCTGCCCGTTCTGCATCACCGTGATCGACACATCCCCCGCCGGCAGCCCCTGCGGAACCGTCACGTCAAACTGATCCACACCCGTCAACCCCGGTGAAAGTCCCTGATAAACCGGTGTCACCTCGAACGCCCCGTTGAACAAAAACGTCACCGGGTTCTGCAGCGATGTCTGCCCCTCCGCGATCTGCCCCGCATACTCGGCCGTCGACTGAGTCACCGGCCCGAATCCCAGCCCGTAAAACACAATCGTCTCGCCTGGCTTCGCCGGCGTCCCCTGCACCCCCGGCACCGTCCCGTTCGTCACGAACGAGTTATCCGCATGATACGCCACCGCGTATTGCTTCCCGTTCACGTCGAAGCTCGCTGGCGCCAGGATCCCGCCTTGTAAGTTCGTCACCAGAATCTGCGACGCGACGCTCTGCTGCGCGTTGTAAGTCAGCACCACCGCGTCCGCCCCGCCCAACGGCACACCGTCCGGCACCTCCACATTCACCTGCGTCGGCGAAACATAACTTACATACGCCGGCACCCCGCCAATCGTCACGCTCACGTTATCGAGCATCGTCGGAGCCGCCCCGTTCACAAAGTCGCTCCCCGTCCATCCCCGCGTCGTACCCGCTAGGTCGCTCCCGTAAATCTCAATAAAAGCCCCCGGAGCCGCCGTCCGGAACCCTCCAAACGCGCTCGCCATAATCACCCCGTTCGACGCAATCGAGGGCGTCGCCGTCGCCGTCCCGCCGTTCTGCACAATCGCGGTAATAATCACTAAGTTC
>JAJYKC010000435.1 GCA_021788955.1 Acidobacteriota bacterium | reverse complement strand
GCCGCGGCGACACGTACTACGTCCTTCCGGCCCAGTGGGACATCCAGAATCGCGTCTGGCGGCCATATCACGTCGGCAAAGACAACGACTGGTGGTACGCTTTCTACCCCGAAGACAACAAGGACCGCCCCACCGGCCCGCTCTGCGACGGCTGCCACTCGGTGAATTTCAACATCGCCACCAGCCAGGTCACGGAGTGGAACGTCGGCTGCGAACGCTGTCACGGCCCGGGCAGCGACCACGTCCGCCAACCCTCCCCCACCAACATCGTCAACCCCTCCCATCTCGACTTCGTCGCCGCCAACGATGTCTGCATCCAGTGCCACTCGCAGGGCCGCCCGAAAGCAAATCCCATCAATAACCTTTATTACGACTGGGCCGTCGGGTTCACCCCGGGCGCCCGCCTGGCAGAGGTCTGGGACCTCGAAGAGCACAAACTCGGCCAGACGACGTTCACACACTACCCCGACGGCGAAGCCCGTAAGAATCGCATGCAGGGAAACGACTTTGTGCAAAGCCTCATGTACCGCCGCGGCGTGACCTGCTTTTCCTGCCACGACGTCCACGGCACGGCAAACCCCGCCGACACTCTCAAGCCCGGCAACGCGCTGTGCCTGGAATGCCACGGTCCGCAGTCGCCTAACGGCCCCCGCGGAACGTTGGAAGCACATACCCACCACCGCGCCGGAAGCTCCGGCAGCCTCTGCGTCAACTGCCACATGCCGCGCATCGCCCCCGAGATCGCGCAAGTCAGTATCCGCAGCCATAGCTTTCACTTTGTGACTCCTTCGATGACCCGCGACTACGGCATCCCGAACCCCTGCCTGGACTGCCACAACACCAAAACCCTCGCCTGGGCGGATTCCGAATTAGCGTCCTGGCGTAATGTCAGCCCATGGCGGGTGAAGTAGGATCGATGGGTAGGAAACGAAATATGAACTCCGCACTGAGCCGCTGTGGCGCGATCGCCGCTCTCTCGCTGGGCCTCGCCCTTCTTGGCCATGCCGCGGACTTCAACAGGGAGGACATCCGGCTGTTGATCGCCAGCTACGCCAAATCGATCGACCTCGCCGACACCACACTGGCGGAACAGATCTGGTCCAACGCGCCGGAGGTCTCTTTCATCCACCCTCTCGGCGAGGAGCACGGGCTCGCCCAGATCGAGGCCGACGTCTACCGGAACCTCATGGGTGCCACCTTCTCCAAACGGAAACTCACGCCCCACGACATCGCCATCCACGTCTACGGCGACGCCGCCTGGGCGGAGTTCAACTGGGACTTCGTCGCCACCGTCAGAAAAGACGGCAGCCCGTTCCACTCCCAGGGCCGCGAAACACAGGTTTACCGCAAGGAAAACGGTCAGTGGCGGATCGTCCACGTCCACTATTCCGGCGTGCCTGTCTCCGGGAATCTGAAAGGCTTCTAGCCCAAATCCTCCACCGCGAACAGGTCATTATCAATCACTTCGATCCGCGCGTGAGGGTTCGCCAGGAAATTCCGAAGGCTCCAGGCGTACGGAAAGTAATTGAGGTGCAGGTCGAACGTGAACCGGTACGGCCTCTGCCGCGGTACCACAAGAATCAGCCGCCGCCGCGCCACGCGCCGCAACTCGGCCAGCGCCGCCTCGGCGTTCAGCACGTGCTCGAGCGTATGCGTCGAAATCACCGTATCGAACGCCCGCGCGCCAAACGGCAGATTCTCAATATCGGCCGCAACCGCAAAATACTTCCCGCCCCGGCCGCAGGCGCGATGTCGGTCGCCGTCACCGTCAGCCCATCCGAGGCCAGCAACCGGCTCAGATATCCGCGCCCGCATCCGGCATCGAGCACTTCTGGGCCAAGCGTCTCCCGCCGGATCGCCGCCACACATCCGGCGCTCAAATCCGTCTCGCGCGGTAGAAAGGTCTCGTGCAGCCGCCGGTACACCGCACGGTACTCGGCCGCGCTCATCCCCGCCGCGTCCTCTTTGAACCGCACATAATCGTCGTACAGCGGCCCCAGCACCAGCCGCATCAGCGGACGCATGAACACCGGCGCATCCCGCACTATCGGCGGCAGGCAGTTGTCCAGCACCCAATTCACCCGATTCGTTACACCGCGGTTCAACGCCACAACGTGCCTGAATTGCCGTCAGCGCTGGCTTCCGGGCGCCGCAAACTTAATCCAGTAGGTCTCGAGCAGATGTGCATACGGGCTCCAGCCCGGTTGGCCGCGTTCTCCGAGCCGCGGCAGGTAGATCTGCATCAGTCCGCCAGGCCGATCCTTACCCTCCCGCAGTTTCAACCTGCTGGCCAGGCCCTGCCAGGCGAACACCGGCGTATCAAGCTCGATCACAACCACGGAAAGCTGATTATTCGAAGGAAGCGCCAACCCTTCCACCAAGAGATTCCGAAGTTGCGCTCCACTGCCGTGAGCGGCCCGCTGGTTGACGCCGATCATTGACTCGAACGTTTCCTTCGGCATCCACCAGGGGCTCTCGAACGGATTCCCTCCGAAAAGCGGCACCAACCGGCAGAGCCTCGTGCGCGCCGGAAGGAGAACCTTGCGCGGTTCGCCGGTAAAAGACAATCTCGCATCGTAGCTTGCCTTCCGATAGGTGGCCCAGCGGACCTCGTCGAATTGCATCTCCTGGTTCAAATAAGCCATAACGATGAGAATCTCCGCCCGAGAATCAGGCCAACTCCTGCCCGGAGGCTTCGATTTCCAGCGACAACAGCCCCGCGCCGAGCGTCTTGCCTTGCGCGTCGATCCGCAGGCTCAGCGTCCCGCCTCCGCCCAGCGCTTCATGCAGCAGGAAGTTCAGCGCGCCGAGGTTCGGCAACTCGAACCGCTCCACCTCGCCCTTCACCAGGTCGCCGAAGTGCGCCTTCACCCGCTCCGGCGTCACTTCGCGCACGAGAATCCGGAAGTGCCGATGCTCGTAGGCGATCACGCCCACATTCGACGTGTCGCCCTTGTCGCCCGAACGTGCATGCGCGATGCGCGAAAGCGGGATCTTCATTCGATCACCTCGACGTTTGTGCGGATCACCTCTCTCGGAATCAGAGCCGGCCAGTAGGCGACTACTTCCCGCACGCCCGGTTTCCCGTCGCCAAACCCCGTCGCCGTCGGCGGACCGCTGAGCACCAGCGGAATCAACTCGCGTGTGAACCGGTCCACCGCCGAGCGGTCCGGGCCGCGCACACCGATGCGCAGCATCACTTCCGGCGGATTCGGATTCGCCGGCGCCGCCGGCCCGTGACAGGCGTTGTAGCCGAAAAGCTCCGTATGCACTTCGTCAAACTTCAGCCCCAACTGATCGAGCCGCTCCCGCACGATCCGCCCCGCCGCCTCCGCCTTCTCCACCGCCTGCGGCGCGCTGTAGACCAGCGTCCCGACCGCCTTCCAGCCATGCAGGTACGCGATCGAAACCTTCAGCATCGGCGTCCTCGGCCGCCCCTGAATGCCCGTCACGCGAACGCGGTTCTCGCCATCCCCGGAAAGACGGATCGAGGTGAAATCCGCCACGCAGTCCGGCGTGATGTAATTCCTCGGATCGCCGAGTTCATAGAGAAGCTGCTCTTTCACGGTCTCGATCGACACGCGCCCGCCCGTGCCGTGATGCTTGGTCACCACGAATGTCCCGTCCGGCTCGGCCTCCACGATCGGATAGCCGAT
>JAJYKC010000434.1 GCA_021788955.1 Acidobacteriota bacterium | reverse complement strand
CCGCAAAGCTGCACTCACCAGACGGGCTTCGGCCCCGGCGATGGACAAAGCAGCCTTGATGGCCGTATCCGGATTCAACGAGATGGAGTCAATCCCCAACATCGAGCAACTCCTTCGCAAGGATCACGTTGGACCGAATTTCGCACCTGGCGTCAATCTGTAAGCTGTCTACGCCTTGCACGAGGCCGTTCTGCCGCATCGCGTCAATGACCTTCCGGCCTTACTCGACCCTGCGGCGGAAGGGGATCACAAAAACGGCGTTCTTGAAGGCCATCTCCTTTCGAACCCTGGCAAGGGCGGCACATTCGCGCGCGAAGCCTTCCGCATAGCCAGGGGGATAGGAACGAGGCGCCCCGCGGTAGCCAAGCATCGGATTCTCTTCGGTCGGTTCAAATTCCTTCCCGCCGGCCAGGTGCGCATATTCGTTCGCTTTGAAGTCGCTGGTGCGGACAATGACGGGCTTCAGGCAAAACGCAGCCGCGATACGCGCAACGTCTTCGCTGAATCTCCGCATAACGAACTCCCTGGCGTCTTCGTGGCAGCCACGGAATCCCAAACTCCCGGGAAACGATAGCGGCGTGGGCCGTGCGCCCGCCCTGGTCGGCCACGATCGCGGCGACGCGCTGAATGATCGGCTCCGAATCCGGGTGCCTGTTGCAGGCGGCAAGGACTTCACTGTCGCGGACTTTGCCTAGTTCGCCGGCACTGAGCGTCAGTCAAACGGGAATCGGTAGCTAACGGAAGGGGGGTAAGTTCGTGTGAAGCTTAGGACGCGCGAACTGCTGCCTGGGTCAGAGTAAGTTGACAGACGTCTCGCTGCGGCTCGGAAGCATTCCGGTAACAAGTGATGTTACAACGTACCACCAGCCGACGTCTCCGATATACGCTCGATCTGCTCGTCGATTTCTTGCAGCTCCAGGTCCAGCAGTTCTCTCCAGACGATTCGCTCTTCGAGGATCTTGCCAAGCGCGGGTGCGCGTTCGTCTTCACGCAGCCGATAGAGTTGCTGGAGGCAATCATATGCTTCGGCGAGACGCCGCCGGGAGGGATTCTGCTCCCACGCCACGCGCTCCGGGCCGCGAGTGAACCGGCGTAACAGATTCAGCGAACGGAAGTAGTGTCCGCCTTTCATTGCACTAGCGAACGAGCAATCCTCATACCATCCGGTACGCTACATTTCGAAGGCTGCGGCGATGCTGTTTTCAGATCCTGAGTCAATTCACGCCGATATGCGCATCTTGGCCCAGCCTGGGAGAAGGGATGGAAGGAACGATCGTCGGTTCGTTTAGCGGCGGTCGTACTTGCCCATATAGGCAGTCTCGCCCACCGTGTGACGGCGGACGGCTTTTTCGAGCGAAGCGCGGCTGGCTCCGTCCGGCAAACCGAGCAATGCAGTGTCCAGCGCGAACAGGCGGAAGAAGTAGCGATGCGACCCCTTGCCCCTCGGCGGGCACGGGCCGCCGTAGCGGCGCTCTCCGAAGTCATTCGTTCCAGACTTCAGCGGGGAGTCGAAGCCGCGGGATTCCGGAAGGGAATGGACGTTCGCCGGGATATCCCACACCAGCCAATGGTTCCAGACGCCTCCCGGTGCGTCGGGGTCATCCACAATCAACGCGAAGCTCTTTGTGCCCGGCGGCTCACCCGTCCAGCGGATCCCCGGGGAAACGTTTTCACCATCGCAGGTAAATCGCCTGGGGATGGCAGCGCCTTGACCGAACCCCTCCACTGTTACTGTAAATGCCACGTTGGACGCTCCTATGGTCCTACACCAAGAGAGTAAGGCATTTGCAATTCGAGGGGAAGACGGCCGCCGCTGGCGCGTTGGCCTCGCGGATGCGCATTGCCAGGAGGGGCTGTGCCTCCTGAGCGGCGCGGCCCGAGGACGAGCGCACAGGGCCACGATCGTCGATAGACCTCCGGCGGAAATCCAAATACGGCCGGCCGTCATGTAACTCGCGATCTTGCCATTGCGCGAAGGGGCGCTGTTTCCGAAGCCGATTCTGCCTCTCACGCTTGGCGGGCCGGACCACATCCTGGCGTTCTGTGAAGGTATCGTGCGATTGCGCGTGCTGGAGTCGACCAGCCTCCAGGCGCCGCGGCGCCCGGGTGCAGTTACTCAAAGACAAAGAACCATTGCCGCGCGTGGGCATCGCGACTTGTCAAAAGTTTTGTTCATCACCACTTACCGGGATTCACGGAGCAGGAAAAGGTCGCAATCGCAATACGTTACCTCATTCCGCGCCAGATCCGAGAATGCGGCCTGGCGGAAGCCAGCGCCGTGCGCTTTCCTGAGGAGAGCCTGCATTACATCATCCAGCGGTACACGCGGAAGACCGGTGTACGAAATCTTGGACGTGCGATCGGGACCGTGTGCCGGAAACACGCCCGGGAGGTCGCCACAGGCAACCGCAACACTGCCGAGGCCGGCCGGGCGTGCACTCCCGTCGGCGGCGACGTGCTGTTCGTGGAAGCGCGCCGCATGCCGGGAGGCAGCAAAGACCTGATCATGACCGGTCAGCTTGGCGCGGTGATGCAGGAATCCATTCAGGCGGCGCTCACGTGGGTGCGCGCGCCGTCCACACGGTTCGGCATCGATCCGGACGTCTTCAAAAAAGCAATATCCACGTGCATGTCCCGTCCGGCGCGATCCCGAAAGACGGAACGTCCGCCGGCGCTACCAGGGCAATGGCTCTGATTTCCGCGCTCACCTGGCGCCGTGTCAATTCCGATTACCCAATGACCGGCGAGATCACCCTTACCGGCCTGATTCTGCCGGTCGGTGGGATCAAGGAGAAAATCCTCGCCGCCAAACGAAGTGGAATCCCGCACGTCATCGTTCCTGAGGAGAACGAAGCCAACGTGAAGGAAGACTTGAAGAGCGAACAACTCGGCGGCGTGCAGGTTCACTTTGTCCGCTCGATGGAAGAAGTGGTGAGACTGGCGCTCTTGCTGGCCGGCCAGTAGGGTCAGGCGGACCGTCGGAGGACAAGGCGGCCGCGGGAGTCGAATCCCACGGGAGTTCCCGGCGGAATAACCTCGCGCGCCATGCGCTCGCGTAACCACGCGGCATCCGGCTCGCTTGCCGATTGCAGGCGGAAGCGCCGGATCTCGAACGGGGCCATCGTTAGCTGCACAAGCGCGCCGGTCTGCGGATCGAGCTTCGGGAAATAGGCCAGCACCAGGTTGGCTCGAAACTGTTCGAAGCCGCCGATGCCCTCGTAATCGTTCAGGAAGTCGCCGCAGCCGTAGAGGATCAGTTGGTCTTTATAGATTTCGATGGCCTTCGGATGATGCGAGGAGTGCCCGTAGATGACATCCACGGCGCCTTCATCGATGAGCGTGTGGGCGAATTCGCGGTGGCGGCGCGGGATGTCGTAGCCCCAGTTGTCTCCCCAGTGAATGGAAAGGATGGCGATGTCACCGGGCCTCTTTGTGCGCATGACGTCTCGGGAGATGAGTTGTGCCGTGCCCTCCGACAGGTCGGCCAGGAGCGCGACGCCGGGCTTTGAACGCGCGGCCCACGCGGCGGGAATGCCGCTATCCTCGTCGCCCGCGGCGAAGACAATCACGCGGCCGCCGGAATGGGTGGGAACAATCGCCGGCTCCCACGCTTCGGCGAGATTGCAGCCGGCCCCGGTTGTCCGAATGCCCGCCGAATGTAGGGACTGCAATGTTTCT
>JAJYKC010000433.1 GCA_021788955.1 Acidobacteriota bacterium | reverse complement strand
TGCTGGCCGGTAACGCTCTCGGCGTCCATGACGTCGAGGCTGCGCTGCTTGGCACCTCGCTCGGCGTCCGCCAGAACGACGGCCGCCAGGAAGAGCACGGCCATCGCAACCACATGCGCGCCATCAACGCCATCTACCACGCCGGCAGCGTCAAGGCTGCCGTGGAGAACGGGCGCCTCAAATCCGGCGTACTCTACGAGTGCGTTCGCGCCGGCATCCCCTACGTCCTCGCCGGCAGCCTCCGCGACGACGGCCCGCTCCCCGACACCCTCACCGACATGAACGAGGCGCAGGACGCCTATGCCGGGCAACTGCGCGGCGCCGGCCTCGTACTGTGCCTCGGCTCCATGCTCCACTCCATCGCCACCGGCAACATGCTCCCAAGCTGGGTCAAAATTGTCTGCGTCGATATCAATCCGGCGGTCGCCACCAAGGTCAGCGACCGCGGCACCGGACAGGCCGTCGGCGTCGTCACCGATGTCGGCCTCTTCCTCGATCTGCTCGCCCGAGCGCTCACAGCGGCCGCCCGATGAAACGCCAATACACCGACGAACACGCCGAAAGTGGCGTGAAGGCGCCGCTGCCCGATATCGAAACCTGGCCGAACCAGTATCGCGAGCGCTACCAGATTGAGATCGTGATGCCCGAGTTCACCAGCGTCTGCCCGAAAACCGGCCTCCCCGATCACGGCACTCTCGTCCTGCGCTACACCCCTGACAAGTCCTGCCTCGAGCTGAAGTCGTTGAAGATGTACACGCTCGCCTACCGCAACCTCGGCATCTTTCAGGAGAACATCGTCAACCGGATGCTGCGCGATATTGTGCGGGCCTGCCGACCCTGGTCCGCCACGCTCGTGGGCGAGTTCACGCCCCGCGGCGGCATTCACACCAAGATCACCGCCAGTTGGGACCGCAAGCGTGGATACCAGGACTGAAGAACTGGCGCGTCTCGTCGAAGAAATTCGCGAGCGTGTGAAAGCGCGCCATTCCGGCGCCGGTCCCTCCGGCGCGGCGCCCGCGGATCTGATGCCTCTGCTCGAGGCCCGCGACGCCGCCGAAGGCAAAGTCGCCGCCATCGGCGCCGTCAATCCGCGCCCACCCGGCCTCGTCAACTCCATCGTCCAGCGCGTCAAGCGTCTCGCCGCCCGCGCGCTCGATTGGCACGTCCGCGAGCAGATCGAGTTCAACCGCGCCACGCTCGCCTGCGTCCAGTCCTCCCTCGATGCACTCGGCGAAGTGAACCGCGCCATCTCGGCGCTCGGCTCGGCCGTCGATCCCGCGTCGGAAACCTGGAAATCCTGGTTCCGCGCGGCGGAGGAAAAAATCACCAAGCAGGAAATTCAGTACGTCCGCAATCTGGCCGAACTGCAGCGCGGCTTCGAGCATCGCACCGCGCAGCTTGCCGCGAACCTCGACGCCCGCGCCGCCCAGCTTGAGTCCGCCTTCCGCGACCTCGTCAAAGCACAGCACGGTGAGTTCACCGGCCAACTGGACCACGCCGCGCTCATCTTCCGCCAGCAGCACGAGGAAGCTCTCCGCCGCCTGCGCGAGCAAACCGAAACGCTGATCCATTCCGAATTGCGCGTCCTTCGCCACCGCGCGCTTGCGTCGCCGGCAGCAATCGCTCCCACCGCGCCCGCCTCAGCCGCCGCACCTTCCTACGAAGGTGTCGACTGGCTTCGTTTCTCCGAACAGTTCCGCGGCTCGGAAGACGATATCCGCCGCCGCATGGACCGTTATGCGCAGACCTTCGCCGGCTGCGCGCCCGTGCTCGACTTAGGCTGCGGACGCGGCGAACTCCTCGAAGCACTGCGCGACTCCGGCATTGCGGCCCGCGGCGTCGAACTTAGCCCGGAACTCGCCGCCCTCTGCCGCGCCAAATCGCTCGACGCAACTCAGGCCGATCTCTTCGAGCACCTGGCCTCGCTCGAAGACAACTCGCTCGGCGGCATCTCCTGTATTCAGGTGGTCGAGCACATCAAGCGTCCCTTGCTGCCCGAACTCGCGGCCCTGGCCTTCCGCAAACTCCGCCGCGGCGGAGTCCTCGCCATCGAGACGCCCAACCCCGAGTGCCTCGCCATCTTCGCCACGCACTTCTATCTCGACCCCACCCACCGCCATCCGCTCCCCGCGGCGCTGCTTGCGTTCTTCCTCACCGAAGCCGGGTTCACGCGCATCGATGTGGACTATCTCGCATCAGCCGTCGAAGCGTTTCCCGAGTTGGCCGGGTTGCCCGAACCCTTCCAGCGGCGCTTTTTTGGCGGCCTCGACTACGCGATCGAGGCCCGCAAGCCGGAAATGTAGCGCACAGGGCCGCGAGGCTCCGTTGTGCGCGATGTAACGAAAGCGCACAGGGCCGCGAGGCTCCGTTGTGCGCGCTGTAACGAAAGGCCGCCCTTCAGATCAGATCGTGCGGGTCGAGCGCCGCGGCGCTGGTCCTCCGCCGCTCCCACAGCTCGAGTGCCTGCGCACAGAACGCCGTCGACACGGGATTCACATACGGCATGAGTTCGCTCTTTTCACGGCCGAACGCGAACCCACCGTTCATCGCCGCGTCGTTCCCGCCAAGTTGGAACGCAGCCGCCGACACCGCTTCCCGCGCCGCTTGCGGTTCGGCCAGGCCGATTAACCCGAAGTCCGCCGCATAGATTCGTAGCCGCAGAAGTTGCGCGTACACGTCGGAGCGGACAAACACGTCCTCGATTTGCCGCAGATAATGCCCCACGCGGTCAATGCCTTCGACAATCGCCCGCGCGCACGGCTCGCGCTCCGCCGCCTGGAGCAGGCCCTCCAGAAAATAGCAGTAGGCGTGCAGCCGGTCCATGATCTTCCGCGGATCCGAGTCCCCGGGAAGAAACCGGTCCCGAGCCCGCAGACAAAGATCCAGCGACTCCTCCCACGCATCGAGGAACGCCGTATCCGCGGTCTCTTCGTATAGCCAGCGCCACGCCGACGCCGCTTTCAGTTGATAGCACCCGGGGCGCCCCGCCCACCGCTCCTCTTCGGGCAGAGGACCGAGGTCCGCCAGCCGTACTATCGGGTGCGGCATGCCACCGCCCATAAAAGCACGGATCATTGTGTGGCCCGCTTCGGACGCGGCATCGAGCCACGAGCGGTCGCCCGTCTCCCGCCACACCCGCAGCAACCCGCGGACGATGATACCCGTGTCGAAAAAATAGGCGTGCTGGCCAGGCTCCTCGCCTGGCCGCGCCAGTTCAAACGGATAGAGCGGGCCCGCCTTCCGCAGCAGCCTCCCCGCCGCGAGCGCGCCTTCGAGATATTCGCCCTGCCGCGTCAAGCGGTGAAAATACAGCAGCGTACTCACCGCATAGCCCGTAATTTCCAGTGAAATGCGCGCATTTCGCCGAAGATCCGAGCGGTAATAACGGGCTACGCCCCCGTTCCCTTCCTGGATGCCTGAACGGAGCAACCAGAGACCCGCTTGCCGGAATGACCTGAGCTTGGCGATCTGGGCCGTTTCCGTCAAAACGCCTCATTGTAACATCGCCGAAGGCGGCCGCCATCAAGCTCCGGCGCCGTGTCCCGGACGCCCGTCCCCTCCGCCACACTGTGGATTCCATTTCACACACCCAAGTCCGGGTAAATCCTTTCCTGCCTACATGAAACCGCACTTCCGCGCGCCTCGTCCGACGTGCATACGCTATACTAGAAAATTCGTCTG
>JAJYKC010000432.1 GCA_021788955.1 Acidobacteriota bacterium | reverse complement strand
GTCGATCAACGGATTCGATCAAGACTCATGCCGCAGCCTCATTCCTTTGCTGCGCCGGACTTCAATCGCCGATATACTCTGCTGTGAGGAAACTCCGATTGAATATGCGACTCTCGTTATCCGCCTCTCTTGTCTGCTTGCTCGCCTCCACTGCCACTCCCCTGACGGCCGCGAATGGGATTCGCTATTTGGCCACGCAAAAAACCTGGGTGATCGACACCGATAACACAACGTATGCGGTCGGTGTGAACGAGCGGGGAGAGCTGCAGGATCTCTATTGGGGCGCGAAGCTGACGCGTCCGGAGGATCTTGGTACGCCGCACTCCAGTCCCGGCCGCGCTTCTTTCGATACGAGCGAAACTAACACAAACGGTGAATACCCGGGATGGGGAGGAGTCTTCTACGCCGAGCCATGTTTGAAACTCACACGGGCAGACGGCGACCGCGACCTCGTGCTGCACTATCTCGATTACAAGATTGATGGCACGAACCTGCAGCTTCGAGCGAAGGACATCCGCGACAACATCGTCGTTACGCTGCTCTACCGGGCCTATCCGCAAGAAGATATCCTACGTAAATTTGCCCGAATCGAGAACGGAACCAACCAGGTGGTTACGCTGGAAAGCGCGCAGTCCGGCGTCTGGTACCTGCCGCGAAATGAGAACTATCGGCTGACCTATGCGTCCGGAGCCTGGGCGACCGAGGACCAACTGGTTCAGGAGCCGGTCCATCAGGGGAAAGTCGTGCTTGAGAGCCGGCGGGGTAATACCAGTCACCAGCTTTACCCGTGGTTCGCACTCGATGAGAACGGACAGGCTACCGAAGAGACAGGCCGCGTGTGGTTCGGCGAAATAGCCTGGAGCGGAAACTGGAAGCTGGTCGTCGAGGAGACGCCGGCCCAGCAGGTGCGCGTTGTCGGCGGGTTCAATGACTTCGATTTCAGTTACCCCCTGAAACCCGGCGAAAGCCTCGAAACGCCGGCCTACTATGGCGGATTCAGCAGCCAGGGCTTCGGCGGGGCCTCGCGCCAACTACATCAGTTAGAAATCTCCGAAATTTTGCCCGATCACGCTCATCCGAAGGTGCGCCCCGTGCTTTACAACTCGTGGGAGGCCACCGAGTTCAACGTGAACGAAGCGGGACAATCCGTGTTGGCCGCCAAGGCCGCAAAAATCGGGATCGAACGCTTCGTCATGGACGACGGATGGTTCGGCGCCCGCGACACCGATCACGCCGGGTTGGGCGATTGGGTTGTAAATCCGAAGAAATTTCCCCACGGGCTCGCCGGGCTGATTCGCACCGTGAATGCGGATGGTATGGACTTCGGACTCTGGTTCGAGCCGGAGATGGTGAATCCGGATAGCGATCTCTACCGCAAACATCCTGACTGGGTGATGAACTTCCCCGGCCGGCCGCGGAGTGAGGAACGGAATCAATTGGTTCTCAATATGGCGCGCGACGACGTCAAGGAGTATGTGTTCCGCGCCGTCGATACAGTTCTCTCGGAGAACAACATCAAGTTCGTCAAGTGGGACATGAACCGGCACTTCGGCGAACCCGGGTGGCCGGATGTCCCGGAAGCCGATCAGAAAGAGATCTGGGTGAAGTACGTTCGAAATGTTTACGAGATCATGGATCGCCTTCGCCAAAAGCATCCGGGGCTGGAAATTGAATCCTGTTCGGGTGGCGGCGGAAGGGTGGACCTCGAGGTCTTGCGCCGCACCGATGAGGTCTGGCCGTCCGACAATACCGAGGCCTTCGACAGGCTCCGCATCCAGGGAGGCTTTACTTATTTCTACACACCGAAAGTCATGATGGCCTGGGTGACCGATGTGCCGAACATGAACGGCCGGTCGACTCCGCTGAAATACCGCTTCCTGGTCGCCATGCAGGGAGCACTGGCCGTCGGGTCGAACCTGAACAAGTGGTCCGATCAGGATTTCGCGCTGGCGACGAAAATGATCGCCTACTACAAGACGATTCGCGAGACTGTGCAACTGGGGCGCCTTTACCGGCTCTTCTCGCCGCGAGAAGGCGAATTCACCGCGAACCAATATGTCTCGCACGACGGCAAGCAGGCGGTGGTGTTCGCGTTCCTGCACTCGCAGCAGTATCTCCGCCCGGCGCCGACCGTGCGATTGCGCGGCCTCGGCCAGGACACGATCTATCGTGTCACGACCATCGACAACAAGCTAATCCACGCCCAACAGACTTACTCTGGCTCATATCTCATGAATCATGGGATTGACCTTCGTCTGACGGGCGATTACGATAGCACGCTCGTCGAATTCGACGCGGTCAACTAACTCACCCGAATCACCGCTCCGCCGGGGCAGCCACGCAGACGAAATTCGCCGCATCGTCCGTGCTGCCCGACCCCTTGTATCGCGCCTCCAGCGGATATACGCACAGCGGACGGCTCCGCGTCACCGCGCCGCTTTTCGCCCGCTTCACCGCCAGTATCTTCTCCGGCGCCACACCCGCTTCCACCCACTTCACCACCGCCTCAAGCTGCCCCGTCGGCTGCGGACCCGTCCCTCCGCCGCAATGCCCCACGCCCGGAGCCAAAAACAGCCGCGCAAACTCCCCCGTCTTCTCTCCCCCGCCCGTCTGCTTTTCCACGCGCCGATAGTAATCGATCGTCCCCTGGGGGTAAATCAGTTGGTCGGAAAACCCATGCCACAACAGGATCTTCCCGCCGCGCTCCCGAAACGCCGTCAAGTCCGGATCATCCGTCGCCAGCACCGCGCTGAACTCTTCCACGGATTGATCCCAATACTGCTCGTATGACTCCGGCGTCAGCGTCTTCCAGTCCCATTGCGGATTTTCGTTCAGAAAGTACCGCCACCAGTCGAGCGTGATCGGATTCGGCCGCCCGTCCGTCGGATCGCCGCCCGTTCCGCTCACGCCCATGAAATCGGCCCCGCGTGTCAGCCCGTACCACAGAAACGACCCGTCCCTCCGCTTCGGCCCCTGCCAGATCTTGCGAATCACGTCCGCATCCGTTTCCGTAAACGCCGGACACCCCGGAGCCGAACTGCCCACAAGCTCCCCCGGATCGTACTTACAACGGAGCGGATCCTCCATCACGCCGTCACTTACTCCGTCCTTCGCGTCGCAAGCCTTCACTGCCGCCGCTTGTGCCCACTCGAACTTACACCGCGGCAGGAAGTCATGCGCGGTCAGCATCGTCAGGTTACCCCACATCTGCTCCACGTGTAACTTCGTCCAGTTAATCGCCGGAGCGCCGGACAAAATCCCGTCATAGTCCGCCGGATACCGCTGCGCCTCGCTCAGCCCCTGCCGCCCTCCGGTCGAACACCCGTTGAAATAGGAGTGCTGCGGCGGCTTCCCGTAGAACGCATTCACCAGCGCCTTCGCCACCACCGTCATATCGTGAATGCCCAGATACGCGTTGTCGCGGATTAGCATCCAGTCCAGCCGGCCGTTCGCATCCAGCGCGAAAGTCGCCCGCCCGCCTTCGTGGCCCGTATCGGTCGCCCCCGCCGCGTAACCCTCCGCCACCGGCCGCACCACGCCCTTCGGACTCCCGCCCAGAAACCCTCCGCCGCCCACGCCCTCGAACCGACCGTTCCACTCTCTCAAAGGCAGCCCCACAAAGATCCGCACCCGGTCCCCGCTCGGAGAATGCGTCAGCACCGCCGTAACCCGGCAAAACGCGGGCGTC
>JAJYKC010000431.1 GCA_021788955.1 Acidobacteriota bacterium | reverse complement strand
ATAGGTCTTCCGGAGCAAGGACAACGGAGTGGCGTGGTGTGCGGACCTATTCCAGCCGGAGCGCCGTTACGGGATCGGTCTGAATCACGCGCAGTGCCGGAAAGGCCGCCGCGCCCACCGCAACCAGCGTAAGGACGACGGTCACCAGAATGTAGGTCACCGGATCCAGCGGGCTCGTATCGTACAGGAACGACGAAAGGAGTCTGGCCGTTACGAGCGATAGGCACAGTCCCAGGGCGACGCCCGCGCCGGACATCCGCAGACAATCGCGAAGCACCATGCCGAGCAGGTCCCGGCGGCTTGCGCCCAGCGCGGCGCGAAGGCCGAACTCACGGGAACGCTGCGCCGCGTCATACGCCAGCAGGCCGGCAATGCCCAGCATCGCGAGCAACATTGCCGCAACGGCGAAGGTGGAAAACAGCCATGTCCGAAAGCGCTCAGCCGACAAAGAATCGTTCAGGGCCTGTTCGATCGTCTCGACGTTGCCGGCGGGAAGATCGGGATCGAGTTGGTTTACCTGGCGCCGCAGCGTGCCGGCGAGAGCGAGCGGGCGAACCGAAGTCCGGACAACCACGTTGTACGCGCTCACCCAGCCGGCCGGAGTCGTAAAAACAGCCCTGCGCGGAGACTTGCTCGTCAGAGTCGCCTTTACATCCGCGACAATGCCGACCACGGTCATCCAAGGTTCGTCGTTCATCGGATCGTCGGCGCCGAACTTGACACGCCTGCCAATCGGATCCTGGCCGGGCCACAGCCGATTCGCCAGCCCTTCCGAAATTACGGCGACATGAGCTTTCCCTACGTAGTCGTCGGGACCAAGCAGCCGTCCTTCGAGCAGCCTGACCCGCAGCGCCTCCAACGCATCACCAAGACAGAAAAGCGTATCGGCCCGTTCCGTATGCCGCGTGCCTTCGGCCGTGAGAAGGACGTTCGAACTGGAACTCATCGGTAGATCGGAGATCGCGCCGGTTTGCAGAACTCCGGGCAGTACCGCGATCCGCTCGATCAGCCGCGTAAAGAGGCCTATCACCTGCTCGTGCGTCTTGTAGCTCGCGGCGGGAAGAGCAAGGCGCATGCTGAGAACCTGCTCCGATCCAAAACCGGGATCGCTGTCAGTTGCATTGACGAGGCTGTGAAGCAGGAGTCCGGCCGAAGTCAGCAAAACAAAGGCGAGGCTGAACTGGCCGACGACCGTTCCCGACATGATGCGCCGTTCGCGCCTGTTTCGGGTTGTCGAGCGTCCTTCCGCCCGCAACGGATTCGTCGCCGCCGTTCGCATGGTATGGACAAGCGGCGCCAGACAGAACGTCAGTGGCGCCGCCGCCGCAATCGCCGCCACGAACGCCGTAATCCGCCAGTTCAAGCCGATTTCCGCCGCCCGCGGCAGTGTGTCGGGCGCCAGATGGATCAGCAGCGGTAACGTCCAGACCGCTATACACAGGCCGATGGCCCCACCTGCGATCGAAAGCAGCAACCCTTCGATGAGTGTCTGCTGCAGGAGACGCCGGAAGCCGGCGCCGAGCGCGGTCCGCACGAGAAATTCCCTTCTGCGGGCGGACATTCGACTGAACATCAGATTCGCCACATCCGCGCACCCAATCAGAAGAACGATTCCCACGGCCGCCATGAGCAAAAGCAAAGGCCGTTGCATATCTCCGGTAAATTCCTCACGGAAGGGAACCACGTGCGCTTCCAGAGAGAAATGCGGGAGATGCTGGATTAACTCCTTGATGCGAATGGGATAACCTTCGACGAGACGTTCAATAAGCGCGCGCAGATCGGCGCGAGCCTGTTCGACAGTTGTCCCCGGCCGCAGCCTCGCAATCATTCGGTAATCGAAGTTGCTGACGGTCTGTACCTTGTCATCACTTGTCCATGAGACTGGTACGAAGAATTCAGCGGGACGATCGTTGAACCGTGACCCGCTTATGGGAAACGAGAAGGACGGCGGCATGACGCCGATGACCTCGTACGGCGTCCGGTTCAGAAGCAGCGTGCGGCCCACCGCGCGTTGCGGTGCGCCAAACACGGTCCGGGCGAAGCCGTCGTTTAGCACGATAACTCGCGCCGACCCGTCATCCTCCTTCTGCGTGAACGCCCTGCCCGCACTGGGGCGAATTCCGAGAACACCATATAAGGAGGCTGAGACCCGCGCGCCCTCCATCCGGCGCGGTTGTCCGGCTCCGGCGACCTCGTACTCGTCATTGCGATACACGCCCGTGGCTTCGAAGGACCGGTTTTGTGCTGTAACAAACAGGTAGTCCGGGCACGAAAACGGCAGGCTCGGATATCCGAGAGCGGGCACCCCCTCGGTGACCGAGACCAGACGTCCTTGGGCGGGGAAGGGCAGCGGCCGGAAAAGCACGGTATCGACGATGGAGAAGATCGCCGCGTTTAGCCCGATGCAAAACGCCAGAGCCGCAACCACGGTAATCGTGAACGCCGGCGCCTTGCCGAGCGTGCGGCACGCAAATCGTGAGTCTCGGAGAAGATCCTCGATCCATTGGACGCCGCGCGCCTCCCGGCAGTCTTCCTTGACGCGCACGACGCCGCCTAGGCTGGCCAACGCGCGTTTTCGCGCCTCGGGCGGCGAGCATCCGGCCAAGATCTCGCGCTCGACTTCGCGCTCGAGGTAGTCGTTGAGCTCGTCGTCGAGATCGTGCTCCAGCCGGGAGCGATAGATCAGAGACCGAAGGTGAGACCACCACTTTCTGAGCCCGGGCATGGATTAGCTCTCCGTAGGAACGACGATGGCCGAGATCGCCCCGGAGAGCCGCTTCCAGTCCGAAGTTTGCGTCTCCAGTTGCTTGCGGCCCATCTTCGAAATCGAATAGAGCTTCACGCGCCGCCTGCTGCCGCTCACCAGCCATTCCGCCGTTATCCAGCCCTCCTGTTCCAATTTGTGAAGCGCCGGATATAAGGAGCCCGGGCCGACTTGGAGCACATTTTCCGACATCTGTTTGAGCCGTTGCGCCAGCGCCCAGCCGTGCATGGGCTCAAGCGCCAGAATCCTCAGGATGAGCAGACCAAGCGTGCCTTGCACCAGATCGTTGGGTTTCATGGGTGTTATCGATGTCCGATAAGAGTCTAACCCTCGCGGATCCAGATATGCAATCAAGCGGCATTGACAGACGGAAGCGACTGTGCGATTATACATATGAGTGAATACTTAATCATGGCCGCCGCTCGTCCCAGTCCCGTTCTCGTGTCCTCCCCGGTACCGGCGTTTCCCGGTATCGCCGCAGGCAAACTCGCATCCGATCTGGATCTGTCGCACGACGAACTGCGCGCGCTGTTGGCGTTGGCCGCCGAGGTGAAGGCGCAGCCGGCGGGGTATCAGGGCGCGCTGGCTGGGCGGTATGTTTCGCTGTTGTTTGAAAAGCCGTCGCTGCGGACGCGGATGACCTTTGAACTTGCCGTGAAGCAGCTTGGCGGCGATGTGGTGACCTCGACCGGGCCGATTGCGGCGCGGGAGCCGGTGAAGGATGTCGCGCGGAACTTGGAGCGGTGGACGCAGGGCATCGTGGCGCGGACTTTTTCGCAAGACACAATTGACGATCTGGCGCAGTGGAGTTCGGTGCCGGTGGTGAACGCGCTGAGCAACCGGTTTCATCCCTGCCAGGCGCTGGCCGACGCGCAGACGCTGGTGGAGCGGTTTGGAGACCTGAAGGGCCTGACGCTGGCCTTCGTCGGCGACGG
>JAJYKC010000430.1 GCA_021788955.1 Acidobacteriota bacterium | reverse complement strand
GAAAAAAAGTCCTGCAGTTTTGTGCAATTGTTAGCGTTACCGGTATCGTTATCGGAAGCGGTTTCGCGCACACGAATTTGGGCCGTCCGCTGCTTGCGCGGCTGCATTGGATCCGGGAGGACCCGGCGGGCGGCGCGAGGCTTTTGCTTTGGCGCGACTCGCTGCGGATGGCCGCGGTGCGGCCGCTTTCCGGGTACGGACCGGACGCGTTCGGCTCGGAGTTTCCGCAGTTTCAATCGGTCGAACTCGCGCGGGCGTATCCGGATTTTTATCACGAGTCGGCGCACAATGTGTTCCTGGATTTTGAAACAGAACAGGGTCTTTTTGGTTTGGCGGGATTTGTCGCGCTGGTGGTCTTCGGGCTGAGCGCGGCGTGGAAGGCGGCGACGCCGGAGGCGAAGTTCGGCGGCGCCGCGTTCGTGGCGATGCTCGTTAGTTTGCAGTTCTCGGCGTTCACGCTGGCGACGGCGTTCTTCTTATATCTGGCGGTGGGGATCGCGGCGGCGGGCGAAGCGCAGACGGAGGCGGCGCGTCTTCCGTGGCGCGTTGTGGCGCTGACGCTGGCCGCGGTCTTTGTGTGGTTCGGAATCAGGTTGGCACTTAGCGATGGGTTCGCGGCGCGGATGCAGGCGGCGGTGGAGCGGCGCGATTGGCAGGCCGCGATACGCGATAACGAGTTAGCGCGCTGGTGGGCGATGCCGGCGGTGACTTACGACCTTTACTACGCGCGGGCGATGGCGCGGGAGTCCGCCGCGGCGCGAAGTAATCTGCTTTCGGCGGAGTTGGGGCGCGTGGCGTATGAGGCCGCGGTGCGGGCATGCGGCGGGGCCGAGGAGCGGCAGAACGCGCTATATAACCTCGCGATGTTCTATGCGAGCCAGAACGACACCGCGGATACGGAGCGGAGCCTCCGCGCGGCCGCCGAGGCGGCGCCGAACTGGTTCAAACCGCACTGGACGCTGGCGCGGCTTCTCGCATTGCAGGGGCGGCGCGAACTGGCGCGGCAGCAGGCGCTCATTGCGATGGACTTAGACGCAGGGCACGACGCGGAAGTAAGTGAAACGCTCAAGCCGATCATCGCCCAACCTAACTAAGCCGCGCTTACCAGGCGTCGCGGCCTTCGATGACGCAAAGCGGCGTGCGGAGAAGGATGTAGAGATACAGAGATAGAGACAACTTACGCGTGAAGAAGGCATCAAGCCGCCGGCGCTGGGAGTACGTGAGGCGGCTGCGTCCTTTTACCTGCCACAAGCCGGTAATTCCGGGCTTCACGGTTAGTACGTGCGGAGTTGTCTGAGCGTAGTAGCGGTCGAATTCTGCGGCGGTGATCGGGCGCGGTCCGATGAGAGCGAGTTCTCCGCGGGCGACCTGGAGGAGTTGCGGGAGTTCGTCGATCGAGTAACGCCGGCAGAAGGCGGCGAACCGGCTGGTTACGCGGGGATCGGATTTTGGCTTGTAACTTATTTCGGGTTGATCCGGTACGCGTTCGACGAAGTGGAAGCCGGAGCGCGGGGAGTTCCACATGGTGCGGAGCTTCAGCACCCAGAGTTCAGACCCGTGCCGGCCGAGGCGGCGATGGGCGACAAACGGGGACCGGCGGGAGAGCAGAACGACGACGGCCGCGGCGGGGAGAAGAATGGGAAGCGAGGCGAGGAATAAGAGACTGCCGAGTATCCGTTCGAGCGGTTCGCAGGGGCGCCACGCGGCGCGCGCCGTTGCGACGCTGAGCCGCTGCGGAACCGAGAGCACTCCCATAGCGGGCGCTCGTGGCTCCTACTGCGCCGCGACGGCGATGGTGGCCTGCGCCGTGGAAGTGAGCCCGCCGAGTTGAATCTGCAGCGATACAGCGCTGCCGGTGGGCGCGCTGGTGGGCACCTGTACGTTGATCTGGTAAAGGCCGACGAAGCCGGGCGCGAGGCCGGAGAACTGCAGTGGCGCAGTGATGCCGCCGATCGTCACGGTAGGCGTTCCTACGGTGTTGGTTGTGCCTTGCGGCGGCGAACCGTCGGGCGGGTTGCTTCCGCTGCCGGGTTCCATCACGGGGCCCAAGCCGGTGCAGTAGATCTGAAGAATGTCGCCGGGTTTGGCGGGGCGCGTTAAGCGGCCGGAGATGGAACCCGTGGGCGCGGCGATGGCGTTGTCGGGATAGATCAATGCCAGCGCCTGTCCGGCGCCGCTGGCGGGAGCGGTGAAGATGCCAGGAGAGAACTCGCCTATGGGGGTTTGGACGGGCGCCGATGCGCCGGTGCTGCTGCGCGTGACGACGACCGTGACGTTGCTGGTTCCGTTGGATGGGGCAGAAAGTTCCCAAGGAAGCTGGACGTTGATCTGGCCGCCGCTGACGAAGAGGATGGGCGCGGGCGTTCCGTTGAAGGTGACCGACTGCACATCGCCGAGCGACGTAGAGATGGGGATCGAGTCAGCAAGCGCGATGCCGGAAGCGAGATTGCTGCCGAAGATGGCGATCAACTCGCCTGGAGCGACTCGCTTATCGGGTTGGTTGAGAGCGTAGCTGGCGACATTGACGACGCCGCCCGGCGATACGCTCGGCGCCTGCGCGAACAACGCAAAGGCGCCTGTAAACATGAGAGAGACCCCTCGGATATACTTCTTCATGGCTCCTCCCATGCCGATATCCTAACGCCTGCCGCGGACGGGAGCAACCACCACCTGACCGGGATTTCACTGAGGCAAGCGCACCTTTGTGCGGACGTGGCCGCCGCAGTTTTGATAGGACATATAAAGAGGACGAGCATGGAATCGTATAATAATTTTCCAGTACCTGCAGACGGCGCCGCCATTCAACTCCACGAGGGGGAATTGAAGGTGCCTTCCAATCCGATCATTCCTTTCATTGAAGGTGACGGTGCGGGGCGGGATATCTGGCGCGCGTCGCGCGTTGTGTTCGACGCCGCGGTCGAGCGGGCCTACACAGGCCGCAAGATCTCCTGGTATGAAGTTTTCGCGGGCGAGAAGGCCTTCGCGAAATTCGGTAACTGGCTGCCCGCGGATACGGTCCAGGCGATCCGTGAGTTCCGCGTGGCGATCAAGGGACCGCTTACAACGCCGGTTGGCGGGGGAGTTCGCAGTCTTAACGTCGCGCTGCGCCAGATTCTCGATCTTTATGTCTGCATGCGTCCGGTGCGGTATTTCCCCGGTGTGCCTTCGCCGGTGAAGCAGCCGGAACTGGTGGACGTGGTGATTTTCCGGGAGAATACCGAAGACGTCTACTCGGGGATCGAGTGGAAAGCGGGGACGCCGGAAGCGAAGCGCGTGATCGATTTCCTCGGCGAGTCGATGGGTGCGCGCATCCGGCCCGATTCCGGCATCGGCATCAAGCCGATCAGCGAGACGGGTTCGAAGCGGCTGATCCGCCGCGCGATCGAGTATGCGCTCAAGAACCACCGGCGCAGTGTCACGCTGGTTCACAAAGGCAACATCATGAAGTTCACCGAGGGCGCGTTCCGCGACTGGGGTTATGAAGTTGTGCGCGACGAATTTTCCGATGTCTGCGTGCCGGAGGCATCGGCGGCGGAAGCGCCAGGCAAGCTGGTTGTGAAGGATCGCATCGCGGACTCGATGTTCCAGCAACTGCTGCTGCGGCCGGACGAATACGATGTGGTCGCGACGCCGAACCTGAATGGCGACTATTTGTCGGACGCGTGTGCGGCGCAGGTGGGCGGGCTGGGGATGGCGCCCGGGG
>JAJYKC010000429.1 GCA_021788955.1 Acidobacteriota bacterium | reverse complement strand
GTGAGTACAAGTGAGGCCACGTTTCAAGAAATAAGTAAATACCAATGTGAGGGGAGAAGAAATGGACTAATCCCGGAAGGGGACTAAGTGAAGGGTTCTAGCCCGATGGTTCTCTGAAACGTGTGAACGAGGAATGCCACTTAGCTAAGGGGGCCAGGCGCGCCGAGCGCCGCAAGCCACAACTATGAGGAGGTGTAAGTTCCATGTCAACTACGATCACTAAGCCAACGGCGCAGACGCCTGTGCCGTCCGACTGCTGTCCTGTTCTTTCAAACGAGATTTGCTGCGACGTGCTCGACTTCCGCTACCGTCTGCCGCATCGGGTGCAGGTGAGCGATGCGACGGGACGGCCGTCGACAGTAAACGTGGAGGTGACGCTGCACGTGCGGCTAACGCGGTGCCCGGGTCCGCTGTTTCTGGGAGACCCGATTCACACGATCACGCTTCTGCCGGGAGAGAAAGTGAAGATGGCGACGACGGACCGGCGGACGCGGTTCACGTTCGACAGTTCGACGAACTTGAGTTACCGGGACGAGCAGCTTTCCGAGGACCGGTATTTCATGGCGGCGATGCAGAACTCGATGTCGGATCTGTCGGCGACGGATTCGGCGCACAGTTCGAATTCGGAGAGCGGGAAGTGGGATTTTCAGGGCGGCGCGAGCGGGTCGCTGGGATTTTTCTCGGCGAGCGCGGACACCAATGCGAGCGGGTCCCACAGCGGGCAGTCGACTTCGGATTTCCTGCGGCAGCTTCACACGCACGCTACGGCTTCGGCGTCGCAATCCGTTCAGGCAACTCATGCCGCGGCTTCTTTGTCGATTGGGGAGGTGTCGACGCGGACTCACGTGCAGACGGAGTCCGAGGATCAGTATGAAGCTTCGTCGCGAGAGTTTTCGAACCGGAACCAGTGCCATGCGGTGACTTACTACTTCTACCGGCTGAACCGGAAGCAGATTGTGAAGATCACGCTGGAGGCGGTCGAGCGGCGGGTGGACGATCCGGCGGCGCCGACGGGAGTAACGCTCAATCCGCCGGTTTCGCGCGGGCAGATTGGCGTAATACCAACGACTGTGCTGGCGACGCAGGCCAACCGGGTTGCCGTCGAGCAGATCGGGCGGGACAGTGTGGCCGCGAATGCGCGGCAGAGCTTCGGTGGCGCGACGCTGACCGGGACGACGGCGGTGAATCTGACCCTGCTACAGGGTTTCGCGGCGCCGCTCTCGGACGCGGTGCGGAAGGCAGCGCTCGAGCAGGTGGACAAGGACCTGGTGAACGCGGGCCTGCTGACGGTGGTGGGCGGCGTGGTTGCGCCGGCGGCGCAGAAGTCGTTCGAGGTGATCAGCGAGTCGTGTTTGCCGACGCCGGGCGTGATTGTGAAAGGGTGTCTGGACGAGTGCGACACGTGCGAGCCGGAGTTGCAGCGGCGGATTCAGCTTGAACTGGATGAGAAAGAGTTGCGGAATAAACTGCTGCAGCGGCAGATCGACTTACTGGATAAGTCGCAGGAGTACCGGTGCTGCCCGGGAAAGGATGAGCACTAAGTTCAGCCGTTGACGATGGAACTGGCGCGGGCGAAGACGGCGGTGAGCATTTCGAGGGTCAGGCGGCCGGTGGAGGTGTTTTGCTGGCTGGGGTGGTAGGAGCTGAGTAAGACCGGCGTGCCCGCGCCGGTTGCGTGGGCGGCGTTGTGCGCGAAGCGGAAGGGCGCGCGGGTGGCGATGAGGCGGCGGTCCTTCAGGATGGAGAGATAGGCGTCGAAGCCGGTGCGGCCGAGGGCGACGACGACGCGCAGGTGTTTCAGGTGGTCTAACTCGTATTCGAGATAGGGCCGGCAGCGGGTGAGTTCCGCGCGGGTGGGTTTGTTGTCGGGAGGGGCGCAGCGGGCGGCGGCGGAAATGTAGGCGCCGCGGAGGGTGAGGCCGTCGTCGCGGTGGGTGCTTTCGGGCTGGGAGGCAAAGCCGGTTTCGTAGAGCGCGCGGAAGAGAAAATCGCCGGAACGGTCGCCGGTGAACATGCGGCCGGTGCGGTTGGCTCCGTGGGCGGCGGGGGCGAGGCCGACGATGAGCAGACTCGCCTGTTCGTCGCCGAAGCCGGGCACGGGGCGGCCCCAGTATTCCCAGTCGCGGAAGGCGCGGCGCTTTTCCCGGGCGATGCGCTCGCGGTAACGGACCAGGCGCGGGCACTTGCGGCAGGAAATTACTTCGGCTGCGAGGATGGGGAAGGCTTGGCCGGTCATTTCTTCAACATGGGTTCGAGCTTGTGAAGCACCGTGCGGGCCACGATTTCGTTGCCCTTCGCGGTGGGGTGGATGCCGTCGTGCTGCATCAGTTCCGGATGGGTGTAGACGACGTCGGCGAGGAGGAAGGGGATCAGGGGCAGATGGTACTTTGCGGCGAGGTCCTGATACATCTGCTGGAAGGGTTTGATGTAGTCCGGGCCGTAGTTGGGCGGCAGCGTGATGCCGGCGAGGAGGATGCGGCAACGGGCGGCGCTCAAGCGGCGAATCATTTCGTCGAGATTTTGTTTTGACTTCGCGATCGGGATGCCGCGCAGGCCGTCGTTGCCGCCGAGTTCGAGGATGACGATGGCGGGTTTTTCGGCGATGGCGGCGCCGAGGCGGGTGACGCCGTCGGAGGTTGTGTCGCCGCTTATGCCTTGATTGACGATGCGGTAACGATAGCCGGCTTTGTCGAGATCTTTCTGGAGAAAATCGGGGAAGCTGAGGCCCGGGCCGGCGCCGAAGCCCGCGCTGAGGGAGTCACCGAAGACGACGATGCGAGGCCGCGCATCGGGCTGCGCGGCGGCTGCGCACAGTGTGAGAGAGAAAAGCGCAAGAAAAAAGAGCGTTCGCTGCACTGATGCCATAATAAAGAGCAGACGCCCCAGATGTCGATTTCGCGCCCCATTCTCGACGTTTCCGGGCTTACAAAGACCATCGACAGCGGCACACACCGCGTTGAAATTCTGCGCGGCATCGACTTTTCGATTCCGACGGGCCAGTTTGTCGCGATCATGGGCGCATCGGGGAGCGGGAAGAGCACGCTGCTCGGCCTGCTTGCGGGGCTGGACACGCCGACGAGCGGGCGCATTGTGCTCGATGGGGAAGACATTACGGGGCTTGGCGAGGATACGCTTGCGGGCGTGCGCGGCCGCAAGATTGGCTTCGTTTTTCAGTCCTACCAACTCATTCCGACGCTGACGGCGGAGGAGAATGTGCTGCTTCCGCATGAGCTGACCGGGGGGCGTGACGGTCTTGGGCGGGCGCGCGAATTGCTCACGAGCGTGGGTTTACAAGAGCGCATGAATCATTACCCGATTCAGCTTTCGGGCGGCGAGCAGCAGAGGGTGGCGCTGGCGCGGGCTTTCATGGTGCATCCGCCGATTCTGATGGCGGACGAGCCGACGGGAAATCTCGATTCGGCGAACGGGCGGCACGTGCTGGAACTGCTGATTTCGTTGAACCGGAGCGAAGGGACGACGTTGATACTGGTGACGCACGACCGGGACCTGGCAGCGCATGCGGACCGCGTGATCACGCTGGTGGACGGGCGCATCGCATCGGACGAACTCCGCACCGGCACGGCGGCGTAAGCTCATGCCCGGGTTCTGGCTCACCGCGCTGAAGATTGCCTGGCGCGAGTTGCGCGCAACGCCGGCCAAGTTCGCTTTTGTGATGCTGGCGGTGGCGGCAGGTGTTGGGTCGCTGACG
>JAJYKC010000428.1 GCA_021788955.1 Acidobacteriota bacterium | reverse complement strand
GATTCCGGGCGAACGGAACTTCCGGCGTGCCGCGCACGCCCACCTCCCACGAATCGTTTACCACCTGCCGTAACGGCGGATCCGAGGAAAACGCATTCGGCAGAGAACACGGGTTGGCCGGGTCCGCGCAGCCCAGTTCGATCGACGTCGGCGCCCGGCTGCCCTGAGAAAACCGCGCGTAAGCGTTCACGCTCGCTACCGGACTCCACGTCAGACCGACCGCGGGATTGAAACGCTGGAACACG
Organism: Acidobacteriota bacterium; assembly: GCA_021788955.1. The sequence continues at coordinate 3,492 of JAJYKC010000428.1, read as the reverse complement.
TAATCTCCCGTCAACGATCCCGGCCCGGCCACCGGATTCAGCACATCGGTGTTGTTCACCGTGAACCGGTCAAAGCGTCCCGAGACGGTCACATTCAGGTGCTGGGGGAGCGTCAGCGTGTCGCTGAAATACGGGCTCCAGTTCGGTGTCACGCCTTGCAAATTTACGCGGGAGTCAATCCCGGTCGAGCCATCCTGCCAGGCCGGAACATTCGTGATCGTGTAGTTCGGACTGATATAGCCGTAGGCGGAGTTCTGCGTAAAATCGATGCTGCCGCGATCCCAAAGAAATCCGGCGCTGAACTGATTCCGTCCGAGCGGAGTAGACCTCACCCACGTCACCTGGCCCGAAAATCCAAAATCGTTCTGCACCTCTTTTGAATAAATCGTGAGTCCGTCGCAGGTCCCATCCGGTTTGCCGAGCGAGATGGCTTCGGCAATGCACGCCCAGGACGGGAACGGCGTGTTCGTACTGTTCGCGCCGGAGGCCGGGAAACCGGAATATCCCGCCCTGCTGAGGATCGCCTGCTCGGCCGGCGTCGGCTGATAGATATTGTTGCCCAGAACGTTGTTATTGAAATTCGGATTGATGGCTTCCGTACGGATGTTCCGGAACCACGCATTGCCGGAGAACGTCAACTGCTCGCTGAATGTGTGCTGCGCGATGAAATTGAACATCGGCGCGCGGTTCGCCGTGACGTCGCCCGGCGTGTACGTGCTCGTGTAGTTCGCATCAAGCAAACGATAATCCTGCAGCGCGTTGCCGAGCAGCGTGTTGTAGGCGTAGGTCGTCGTCAGAGCAAGGTCCGTTTTGTCGGTTCTCCAGCCCAGGCGCACAAACGCCTGCCGCACATCCGAGGGCGAATCGTACCGCCAGCCCGACTCATGGAATCCCGTTCCGGACAGAAACCAGTTGAACCCCGTCGCTTTGCCGCCGCCCCAAGTTGCGTCCACCTCTTTTCGGCCGCTGCTTCCATAGAGCAGTGTTCCCGTGAATCCGGGATAACTTACTCCGTCCTTCGTCTGGACCGAGATCGCCCCGCCCAGCGTGTTCAGCCCGAACAACGGATCCGACCCCGGCACGAGCGACATCTCCGCGATTGCGTTCTTCGGAATCAGGTCCCAGGCGACGACATCGCCAAACGGCTGGTTCTGCCGCACGCCATCCATATAAACCGAAATCCCTTCCGGCGTACCGAGCAGCGGAGAGGCCGTGTACCCGCGGAAATTTATGTCGGGCTGAAACGGGTTCCCCTGCATGTCGTTCACGTTGATGCCGTTCATCTGCCGGTTGAGAAAGCCGGAAAGATCGAGCGCGCCGCTCGACTGAATCTCGGCGGCGGTAGCCGTCTGGACGGGCGCGGCGATCTGCTCTTTCGTAAGATTCGCGCCGGCCAAAGGTGTCGTAGCCACCACGTCGACGGTGGTCGACGTACTTTCGAGTTCCAACTTCACAACTTCGCTCACCCGTCCGCCGGACCGTACTGTGACGGAGAGCACCCGCGTCGCAAACCCCGGCTTAACAATTTCCAGCCGGTGGCGCCCGGCCGCGACGTTCTGAAAATCGTGATGGCCCTGCGCGTCCGTCGCAAAGCCCCGCCCGTCGAGCCTCCCCGAAGCCTGCATCGCCGCGCCGGAGGAATCCTCGACCGCAAGATGAATCTCGCCACGCGACTGCTGGCCATGCACAATCGTGGCGAAGGCGGCAAAGAGAATGAGGGCCATGGGCCGGAGGCCACACGGCCTTCGCTCAAAGTCCATATTTCTAAATTCCCCGCCGGGCTTTGTTGTTCAGCCTTTTTTGAATGACCGCGTCAGCCGGACCTTGCAGGTACAATTGGACGTTTGAATCGGACCGGTATGACGTCATCGCTCGCGGCCTCCGCTGTTCTCCCTCAGGCGCCGGAGGTTCACTCTCTTGAAGACGAGGTGGTCGGCCTGTTCGATCAGTTCCGCGATCGTCTTCTGGGCTACCTCCTGGCGCTCGGCCTCGACGTCCACGACGGAGAGGAAGTGATCCAGGAAGTTTTCCTCGCGCTGTTCCAACACCTCGAGCGGGGCAAGTGCCGCCGAAATCTCCGAAGCTGGCTTTTCCGTGTCGCCCACAACCTTGGGTTGAAGCAGCGCAACCGGAAATCGAGGCGATTGCAACTCATGACGCAACCTGCCGCCGCGCTGGCGGATTTGCACATCGATCCGAGTCCGAATCCGGAACAGCGTCTGCTCGACAAACACCGCCATCGGCGCCTCCGAGCCGTCTTCCACGCGTTGCCCGAAAAAGACCGCTTGTGCCTTTCTCTGCGGGCCGAAGGCCTGCGATACCGGGAGATCGGCGACGTGCTGGGGATCTCCCTGGGCGCTGTCTCCCTCATATTGACCCGCTCCGTTGCACGTCTCAGCCGTGTGGATCGGTAACTATGCCGTACCCGGAACCACATCCCTCGGATCAAGAACTGGTGATGGCCGCCGATGGGGAACTGCCGTCCCGGCGCGCGGAAGCCGTCCGCCTTCACCTCGCGTCCTGCCGGTCGTGCCGCCTGCGCATGAACAACGCCGCCTCGGCCGTGACGGACATCGCGCGCCTGCAACATCGGGAATTCGATGCCAAGCTTCCGCCCATCGCTGCCGCCCGGGCAAGGCTTCGAGCCCGACTGGCCACCCTCGCCGCGGAATCCGGGACGAGTTCGCTCGACCGGAGAAGACCGCGCCACCCCTGGACGTTTGCCTCCGCCGCCGTTCTCGCCGCCGCGATGGCCGTCCTGGCGATCGGAGTAGCCCAGCTCAGAAATCGCGACGCTTTCGGATTCGCGCTGCGCGAGACCGCGGCAATCCCGAAACGCCAACTAACACCCGGAGCAACCGTCCCTGTGACGAAACAGCAGGTCTGCAGCGCCGCCTCGCGCACCGAGGGACCCGAGGTGCCAGCCTCTTTGCAGCAGCAGGTGTTTGAAGCTTATGGCATCGCCCATCCCCGCCCCGACGCCTACGAAATCGATTACCTGATCACCCCGGACCTCGGCGGCGCCGCCAGTATCCGCAACCTCTGGCCGCAGCCTTATCACGACACCGTCTGGAACGCCCGCGTGAAGGATCAACTCGAAGAGCGCCTGCACAACCTGGTCTGCACCGGCCAACTCGACCTGGCCACCGCCCAGCACGATTTGGCAGCGGATTGGGTGACCGCCTACAAACGGTACTTCCACACCAAATGCCAATATCATTTTTGTAAGAAACACATAAATGACACTTCTAACTCCTGCGGTAGCAATTTTCCCGGACATCTGTTGAAGTTGATTTTTCAGCACCTCTTGTGCTTGGGCATCAAATCTATCAACATCTGAAATGATGTTTTTAAAGGTCGTGGGCTCATAGAAGTAAATGTCTCGTAAAAGTATAAGTGGAGGCATTTGTCGACGGACAAATTTGCTAATGCGGGGCAGTACTTTATGGCTTTTGGCCAAACTAAAAAGTCTCCAGGCTTCTTCAAGGTTAT
>JAJYKC010000427.1 GCA_021788955.1 Acidobacteriota bacterium | reverse complement strand
CATTCATCCGGCTACGCAGACCTTCCAGGCAATTCGAATCGCCGTCAACCGGGAGATGGAGGAGTTGGACGCGCTGCTGGAAGGCGCGCCGGGTCTTGTGCGGAGCGGAGGACGAATCGTCATCCTCACTTTCATGTCGCTCGAAGACCGAAAGGTAAAGCGCAGTTTCCAAGACCTTGCCCGCTCGGGCAAGGCCGGGATTCTGACCAAGCACGTTGTCAGGCCGTCGGAATCCGAAGTGGAGCGGAATCCGGCCTCGCGGGGAGCGAAGTTACGCGCGGTCCGGTTGTTGTAAGGCGGCTAGAGCACAGCGACGCCAGCGGCATAGGCCGCGCGGCTGCGTTGTGCGCGGCGTCAATGGATGGTGCTAGGGGGAGACGCTAAGTAAGCAGGAACGAACATGGCAACACTGGCTACGATTTTCGATCGACTGACCTGGGCGAGGTCTGAGGCAGACGAACAGACTTCAAGGCGTGCGGCGGACTCGGCTTTCCGCCTGCGCGCCATCCCGAACGACGACATTTACTTCTTCGTCAAGCCCATCGACAACTCGAAGGTGGTCCGCGTTGCGGATCCCGCTTCGAGCCGGGCTTGCTGGAAGAGCTTTGGTTTGGCCCTGGGCGGCGTGGCCCTCGCCGGTGGCCTTCTCGCCCCGGCCCTCTGTGTGCGCCTGAATGGCTACCAGATCGAATCGCTCCGTCAGGAGCAGCATGAGCTTCAGGTGCAGGATGCGCAGTTGGCCTTGCAGGAAACGGTTCTCCGCGGACCGCAGCGTGCGGCGCAGATGGCGGTGGCGCAGGACTTCGTCGACCCCACCCCGCAGAGCGTCGTGTACCTCGAGGACAACAGGGAGAACCGGCTGGCTCAGCGCTAGTCGCGCGGTCACGCAAGGGGGGAAGCCTTGAGGCGGTTTTGGACACACGACCGGCCGCCAGCCAAGCGGGAGGCGGAATTTGCCTCCGGTCCCGGAGCGCTGCCTCCGGAGACCAGGATTCGCCTGGCTCGCCTGTTCCGCTGGACCCTCATCTGGGCCGGTGTGATCGTGTTGCGTCTCATCACCCTCCAGGTGCTCGAGCACGGCAAGTACGCGCAGGCCGCCGTCCAGCAGCAGCAGAAACTCGTCCGCGTCGATCCCGCACGCGGCTCGATCTTCGACCGCAACGGACTCCGCCTGGCGATGAGCCTGCCCGCCGATTCCGTCTTCGTCAACCCCCTGCTCATCAAGGATCCCGACACGCAGGCCGCCGTCCTTGCGCCGATTCTCAATCTCGACCCGGAGCGTCTGGCCGGCGACATCCGCATGGCGCAAGCCGAGCACCGCGGCTATCTGTGGGTGAAGCGCAAAATCACGGCGGAAGAATCGAATCGCCTGCGAATGCTGAAGCTCGACTGGATCGGCATCCAGCCCGAAGCCGAGCGCTACTACCCTTTTGAGAGCCTGGCCGCGCACATCCTCGGTGGTGTCGATCCCGACGAGCAGGGCATCGATGGGATCGAATCCAGGCTCAACGAAGAACTCTCGGGCGAGGTCGGCTACGTCCGTGTCTCCAGGGACGTTCAACTGCATAGCTTCGCCTCACAGCCCGAAGGCCCCCGAGCCCAGCCCGGCGAAGACCTCCATCTCACCATTGACAGCCGCCTCCAGTACTTTGCCGAGCAGACGATCGAGAAAGTCGTCACCCAGTTCCACTGCCAGAACGGCAGCATCGTCGCCATGGACCCGCGCACGGGCGACATACTCGCGCTGGCCAACTACCCCACGTTCGACCCCAACGACCCGGTCAAGAACAACCAGGAGCGTACGGCGCGCTTCGATCTCGCCCTTTCCGTTCCCTTCGAGCCGGGCTCGGTCTTCAAAGTGGTGACACTCTCGGCGGCTCTCGAGACGACGAACCTCACCCCGGATTCCATCATTAACTGCGGCAACGGCAGGATCACGCTTTACGGCCGCACGATCCACGACGACGTCCACGACCATTTCTCCTCGCTCTCCATGGCCGATGTGCTGGCGCATTCGAGTAACGTCGGCGCCATCAACGTCGGTCTCCGGGTCGGCAAGGATAATCTCTACCGCTACATCCGCAGGTTTGGTTTCGGCACCAAAACCGGCTTGCAGCTACCCGGCGAATCCTCCGGCCAGGTCTGGCCGCCAAAACGCTGGCAGGCAACCTCTATCGCCTCGATCTCCATGGGCCAAGAGATCAGTGTCACCGTAGTGCAACTGGCGCAGGCCGCTTCCGTCATCGCCAACGGTGGTTTCCTCGTGCGCCCGCGCCTGCTCACCACCCAGCCGCCCGCGAAACCGATTCCCGTGCTGAGGCCCGAAAACGCCATTCTCATGCGCCAGATGATGGAAGGCGTCGTGCTTCACGGCACCGGCCGCAAGGCGCGCGTGGAAGGCTATACGACCGCGGGCAAGACCGGGACGGCCCAGATCGCCGACCCGGTTACCCACAAGTACACGCACGCGCACAACTCCTCCTTTATGGGCTTCGCGCCCGTCACCAATCCGCGGATTGTGGTTGTCGTCTCGGCGCACGGAGCGACCGGCGCCGAAAGTTACGGCGCCACAGTCTCCGGCCCGGCCTTCGCCGAGGTGGCGGGGGAAGCTCTGCGGCTGATGCACGTGCCGCCGGATTTGCCGGAAACACTTCCGGCTCAAAATGTTCCCGGGTCCGATGGGCAAAAGGCGGACAACGTCCGCCCCGCGCCCGCCGGCCCACTTTCGTCCGTCCCTCTACCGCTGGTCTCCCAAGCGGCGCCCCCGCGCGGTTTCGCGCCGGACACGCCGGGAGATCAGCGGCTCTTTTCCGCCCCCCAGCCGGCGGCGGCAAACGAGGCGGCGAGCCCGAAAACCCCCGATTTCTTAGGGAAAACTATGCGTGACGTCCTGGAAATGGCGGCTAGCCAGGGCGTGCAGGTCGAATTCACCGGCTCGGGCATGGCCCGTGACCAGGCGCCAATGCCCGGTGAACCGCTCGCTGCCGGCGAGGCGGTGCGGGTGCGCTTTGGCCGCTAATCGCCATGCCCCGGAACAGCTATGACGCTGGACGACCTTCTCTCGGGTGTACGGCTCAAGTCCCCTCCGCCGGACAACGCCTCACGGATCGGCGTCACCGGGCTCGACTACGACTCCCGCCGGATTGAGCCGGGAGCCGTCTTCTTCGCTTTTCCCGGCGCCCGCACCGATGGCCGCCAGTTTGCCGCTCAGGCCCTATCCCGCGGCGCCGTCGCCGTTCTAAGCGAACTCGACCCCCCGCAGGGCTTCCCCGGCCTCTGGATTCAGCTTGAACACGGCCGCCAGGCGCTGGCCACGGCCGCGGGCAACTTCTACGGCCACCCGGACCGCCGCCTCGGCCTTACCGGCATCACCGGAACCAACGGCAAGACCACCACGGCGTTTCTCACCGATGCCCTGTTGCGTCACGCCGGCCGAACCACGGCCCTCGTCGGCACCATCGAATACCGCCTTGGCCCCAAGCGTATGCCCGCGGCGAATACCACGCCGGAGTCGCTCGACCTCTACCGCATCTTCGCCGAACTCGAATCCCTCGGCGGCACGCACGCCACTATGGAGGTCTCCTCCCATGCCCTCGCCCTCGGCCGCGTTTACGGCATCCGCTTCCACACCGCCGTCTTCACCAACCTCACGAGCGACCACCTCGACTTTCACGCCGATATGGAGGACTACTTTGGGGCCAAGCGCTTATTGTTCGCTCCTCAAACCGGCGACCCTCCCGCCTGGACCGT
>JAJYKC010000426.1 GCA_021788955.1 Acidobacteriota bacterium | reverse complement strand
CCCGCCCTGAAGTCCCTCGGCCTTCAGCGTGCCCGGTGCATACGGGACATCGAACGTCGCCTTGAACTGCTCCGCTTCTCCCGCCGGCTTTTCCCCCATCAACTTACCATTCAAATACAGCCGCACTTTCTCAACCCCCGAATACACCTCCACCTGCATTGTCTTGCCTTCTTCGCCCGGCCAGGTCCAACTCGCCAGTGTCGGATACACCGCCCACCCCAACGCGACAATCTTCTTCCCCTCCGGCTCCGGCAACCGCACGGTTGCATACACCCGTTTGCCCCCGTTCCACAATATGTCCCGATAGTAAGACTGCGGTTTCCGATACCCCGTCAAATCCAGGTCCCCGCAGTCCGACGCGTGCCACGGGTATCCCGGAAACATCAGCGCGAACGCCGCTTGCATCCCCGAATTCCCGTTCCCCTTCGCCATCTGGCTCATCGCGTCCACCCCGTTCGCCATCGCCAGAAACAGCTTATCTACGATGCTAGTATCCTGCATCATCCCCGAAATTGTCCCCGCCATCGCCACCTGTTCCGGCGTCCCGTACGCCCAAGCCCCGATTCCGCTCTCTCCCAGGTAGTCCATCGCGGTCCACACAAACTCGCCTAAGATATACGGATTCTCCTTAGTAAGCCGCCAGTTCTCGAAGGCCACCGAAGGATACGATTCCGTCGTCAACATCAGCCGCGAAGGCACGCGCTTATGATCCGCCTCATAATTCCGCGCCAGGTTGTAGTTATACCCGGCAATATCCAGCACCGAGAATACCCCGTCTGCCGTCGGCGTCGACGTGCTCCCCGGAAACGCCAGGGTAAGTGGCCGCGAGTCATCCAGTGACCGCACCTGCTCCGCTAACTCCCGCGCCATCCGCGGACCCCGTTCGACCTCCACCTCCGGTATCTCGTTCCCAATTCCCCAAATCACCACCGACGGATGATTCCGGTCCCGCATCACCATCGCCGAAATATCCCGCCGCCACCATTGGTCGAAGTCCCGCCCATAGTCGTACTTCACCTTACTCGCCTTCCACGTATCGAACGGCTCGTCCAGCACCAGCAGCCCAACCCGGTCGCACGCATCCAGGAACGCCGGCGACGGAGGATTGTGTGCCGTCCGCACCGCGTTGAACCCCGCCGCCTTCAGTAACTCCACCCGCCGCTCCTCCGCCCGGTCGAACGCCGCAGCCCCCAGCGGACCGTTGTCGTGATGCACGCTCCCGCCCACGAACTTGATCGTCTTGCCGTTCAGCAGGAAACCTTTCTCCGCTGACCATGCAATGGTGCGGATCCCGAACGGCGTCGCCGCTTCATCCGCCACGCGCCCGCCGCTCACCACCCGCGTCACCGCGTGATACATCGCAGGCGTTTCCGGCGACCACAACCTCGGGGCCGCCACTGAAATCTCCTGCCGCGCCTCCCCTTCGCTTCCCGCCGCTACACTTACTGCCGTCTCCGCACGGCCTACCGTCTTCCCGCCGCCATCCACCAGTGCCGTCTCCACCGTCAACCCTGCCTCGGCCCCGCTCTCGTTCGCCACGCGAGTCCGCACCAAAACCGTCGCCGATTTCTCCGTCGCCTCCTTGGTCGCCACGAACACGCCCCAATGCGCCACGTGCGTCGCCTCCGTCACAACCACCCGCACGTGCCGGTAAATGCCCGACCCGCTGTACCAACGGCTATTCGGCTGCTCGGAGTTGTCCACTCTCACCGCCAGCACATTCCTCCCGCCGAAGTCCAGCTCCGGCGTCATGTCAAACGCAAAACTCGTGTACCCGTAAGGCTGTGTCCCCAATTTGCGGCCGTTCAAATACACCGTCGCGTCCCGGTACACGCCGTCGAACTCCACACTCACGCGCTTGCCCTTCCACTCGGCCGGCGCCGTGAACGTCTTGCGATACCAACCCGTCCCCGCCGGATAAAACCCGCCGCCCGCGCCGGTCGGGTTGTCCTTCTCAGGCCGCCCCTCGATGCTCCAGTCGTGCGGCAGTTGCACCGCCCGCCAGCCTTCATCGTCAAACGCGCGAGCCTCGGCCCCGCTCACATCGCCCAGGTGAAACTTCCAGTTCGAATCCGCCGCGAGCACGACGCGCGGCCCATTCGCTCCCAGCGCCGGCAGCCCCGCAAACAAAACCGCCGCGCACACCGCGGCCCCTCGAACAACCATGTTTTTCACTTCCTCTTCTTCCCGTCTTTCTTCTCCGCCCGCAGCCCCAGCAGAATCACCCGGCTCGCCTCCCGGAACAAATCATCCACCGGCTTGCCGTACTCCTTCTCCACCCGATCCCCAAGCGAAGCAAGCCGCCGTTGCGCGCCAATCAGCGCGTTCATCACCGCATGCATCGTCAGGTTCGCATCCAGATCGCTCCGTAGCGACCCATCGGCCACGCCATCCCGGATTAACTTGCGGAACTCCGCGAATCCTCCCTTGCTGATCCGCGCCTCGAGAGCAATCAGGCGTTCCGCCGGCCATTCCCGCGCATACATCGCATCGAACTGCGCCATGAACCGGACCGTCGCCCGCCGTTGCGCCAGGTCCTCGGCCATCACCTCCGCCAGCGCCGCGATCTTGCCGAGCGCCGTCTCCGCCCCCTCCGCCGCCGCCTTCATCCGCGCCGCGGCCTCGGCGAACACGCCCTCCACAATCGCCCAGACGATCTCGTCTTTGTTCGAGAAATACTGGTAAACGGTCGAAGCCCGCACGCCGCTCGCCGCCGTAATCTCGGCCATCGTCGCGCGCTCCATGCCCCGCTCATCGAACAGCCGCTCCGCCGCCTCCAGAATCCGGCGGCGCTGCCGCTCGCGGTGCGCCTCGTACGGGCGCCGGTTCGTCTCTGCGCTTCGCTTGGACATGGCGGCGTCACGGCCGGAAGAATACGATACATCCGGTCGAATTCGAAATACCAATACGAATTACAATACCGCCTCGCCACAAGGCGCGTCAACCGCTCGCCTCCACTCCCGCTCCGGGTCTAAGCGCACGAAATCGCGGCTGGCGTACGGGTCTCGTACGTCTGCCGCGAAGCGTGGGCGTGATCGCGGTGTTCGAAAGAATCGCATCGGCGGGCGCCTGGGCGATTCGCGGCGCGGCAACCGGTAAGACCGGGGCCGCGCGTCTCTATCGGACATTCGCAGAAAACCGGAGAGGTCTTGGGTCCAAATGGAATTCCGGACGAGTTCCGGGAACCGCATCTTCGCGCCCGCGCCCGCTCTTGTGGCGGTCCTGGCTATATCTGCAACGCTGCATGGGCGGGATGCCCACGTGTATTCCGGGCCATGAGCCACTGGTTCCAAGGCTAATGGAATAACGGAGTCTTGGACGGAAGCGCTTCCAATGTCCTTCGTGCGCTCCTCTCCGGCGGCGTCCGGGCGCCGGTGGGAGTCCCCGGCGGATTTCCTCTCGCCCGTCCCTACGGGTAGCTGATGATCACCGGCGTCCCAGTATCGTACGTCTGCTGCGACGTGCTCGAGCAGTTGAAGATAATCGGCGTATCTGCGATAAACGCATCGCCGCTCTTCACCAGCGCCTGCACCTGGCTCAGCGTCGTCACCATCTTGTTGATGCTCCCGTCCGAAAACCCCGCGGCCGTGAACAGCACCAGCTTCACATGCCACGCCACATTGAAATCGCCCATCGTCGAGGCGATGCCCACCAGGTGATTGTGCCCCAGCACCTCAGAACAGGGATTCCCGCCGTTGAAATCCTTGCACGCTTGGGCCGTGCCAGGTAGAGCGCCATAACCCGTGACCGGGAATGG
>JAJYKC010000425.1 GCA_021788955.1 Acidobacteriota bacterium | reverse complement strand
GCCGATGCGGCCTTCGAGCTCACTGGGGATGTACGGCGCCGGACGGCCCGGTTGTGGAATCGGCTTGCGCGTAAGCTTCAAGTTGTTCCCTAACACCTGTGCGAAAAGTTGCGCGGAAGCAAGCGGCTCTAACAGCACCGGGCCCGAGTAGTCTTCTCCGCGGGGCGCCTGCGTAAGCTGATCGAGGCTGGATGCGAGGCGCTCGATGGCGGCCTGAATATCGTTCTCGGCGGGAAGCCCGGTGAATTCGAGGGCTGGGAACACCTGGGAGGCGTGGAGCATCATGCCGTCCGGCGCCTGCGCCCAGGCGCGGACGGTGATGTAGGCGAGGTCGTTGGGCTGCCGCAGTCTGGCGCCCTCGGTGTTGATGAGGTAGGAAGCCGACTGGATCGACTCGAAGCTCACCACCGACGAGATGATGCGAGGGTGGGAGAGAAACACGCGCGAGAGCCGGACGATGCGATCGTTCCAGGCGTTCGAATCAATCGCGTGGCGTGGCGCGCTCATGAGAGTCTCGACGGGCGTAACTTTTGAAAAGTCCGGCAGAGCGTCCGGCACATTCACGTTCTTGAGCGCGGCGCGCTTGCGGGCGATAGCCTCCTCGGAAGACTTGAACGCCGCGTCGGTGTCCAGCCAGACCGTCTGCCGGATGGCGGGATAACTGTTCTCGACCGGCAAAGTGGCGATGGATCCGCGGCCGAAAGAGGAAAGGACGTAGTTCGTGTTGTCGAACTGATAGCTGCCCACGCGGACCGTCGCGTCGAACGCGCGCAGCGGCCGGTGATTGGAACTGATCAGCCCGCCGAGCGTAGCGCTGGCATCGAAAACATCGGCGTCTTCGAGAGAGTATTCGATGAAGTAAGGCGGATCGAGGCTGGCGATGCGGAGCATCTTCGAGCGGTTGAGTTCGTCGCCCAGGGCGCGCAGAACCACGTCGTCCTGCTGTGCGGCGAGCGGCAGGGCGGAGAGCGCCGCCAGCGCGAGGGCAAGGAATTTCATGGCTGCGTCTCCGTGGGGCGCGGCAGCAGCGGCGGGCGCTGGGATGAGGTCTCGCTCTTCTGAACTTCGATTTCGCCGAGCAGCAGGGCGGGCGATACCGCCGACACCGGAACCGTGCCGGATTCGGCGCCGCAGTAGCCGTTGAAGACCTCGCTGTGATCGGAAGTGGCGAGAATTTTCCCGAAGCTCGCCAGCGGCGTACCTACGATGCTGACGCCGCGGATCAGCTCGTCGGGCCGGCCGTCGGGATACACGCGATAGACGACGAGCGGGATCACGGTGAAGGCCTGGAGGCCGGCGCGCTGCGTAAGGGTGAAGCCGCCGGTGATGTCCTTGAAATACAGCCCATATGGCTTGTTCTGGCGCTTGACCTCGTCGATGAGCATCTTGCGCAGTTCGGCGTCGGAGACCTGGCGCGAGGATTCGACGATCAGGTTCGACTGGCGCGCCATAACCTCGTGCCCCGGTTGGCGGCGGCCGTGGCCGTTGGAATGATCGAAGCCCTGGATGGGCATGCGGGACAGAAGAAATGTCTTGAGAATGCCGTGGTCGACGACGGTGACCGGGCGCGCCTTCACGCCCTCGTCGTCGTAATCGTAGGAGCCGTTGAGATCGGTGTCGCCGATCGTCTTGCGCGTGGCGTCGAAGACGACGGAGAGGAAATCGGGAAGAACGGGCTTGCCGACGGACTTGGTGAAAGTCTGGCCTTCATCCTCGCTCTTCTGCCGGAAGCCCTCGACGCGGTGGCCGAAGATTTCGTGGAAGAACACGCCGGCGGCGCGTCCGGACAGGATCGCCGGGCCGACGTAAGGGTCGATGACGGGCGCTCGAGTCAGCGAAGCGAGTTCGTTGCCGACGGCCTGCGCGGCGCTTTCAATCTCGGCCGGCTTGGGGAGATGGGATGGGTCCGCCGCCTCGAAGGTGCGCACCGATTCGAGATTCATGCCGTCTTCGGTTTTGCCGGCGGCGTTGATGACGATGCGGCAGTACAGGCGTCCCTGCGCGATGTGTGTCCCTTCGGTGTTGACAAAATACGTCGCGCGGCGCTCGATGGAAAGATACACGGTAGAGGACAGGACACCGGGAGACGCGCCGAGCGTGGCCGAAGCCTTGCGAAGAACCGGCTCCCAGGCATCCATCGGCACCTTGAGTTTGGGAATCGTTCCGGTGAATTTCTCTGTCGGTTCACTCGAGAAATCCGCCGATTGGTCGGCGCTGGCGACCTTGAGACTATCGTCGGATTGGATCTGGATGAGCCGCTGGGCCGCCAGGCGGTATGCCCGATCCGTATCGAGCCAGACGCGCTGGCGGATGGCCGGGGCGACGTTGTCGAGCGGGATGGCGGCGCCGCTGGTGAAACGGGGAAACTGCCCGCGGACGACGTGGTAGTTGTCGAGCTTTGGAGTGCCCACGCGGACGGTGACGTCGAAGTAACGGCCGTGGTTGCTGCCGCGGGCGGTGAGCGCGCCGAGAGTGAATGCGAGCGACTCGGATTCGTCGCTGGTGACCTCGTACGCCATGAAGTAGGGCGCCGGGTCCGCCTTCTGGCGCAGCGCGGTGAAGTTCCGGGTCAATTCACCGCTAAGGATTTGGAGGAGATCCTGGGCGGGACAGAGAGGGAGCGAGAGGACGAGGAGGACGAGAAAGCGCCGCAAATGACCAGAATAGCAGCATGGCCGGGGCAACGCGCTTCAGGCGGGCGGGGGCAAGGCGGCTTCCTCTTTTAAAGGGACGCCGGAGATTTTCCGGCGGCGGGATTCGTTCATGAGGAACAGGAGACGGTGGGCGGCGAGCGGGTAGGGGAGGCCCTCGGGGCGGATGTTGGAGATGCAGTTGCGCTCGGCGTCGGTGCGGCCTGCGGCGGGCGACCAGGTGAGATAGGCGCCGAGGCTGTCGGGAGAGCTCAAGCCCGGGCGTTCGCCGATGAGGACCACCGACATGGCCGCGCCGACGGCAGCGCCGACCTGATCGCCGAGAGCGACGCGGGCCTGTTCGGCGACGACGATGGGCGCGAGCGGCCAATCGGCGAGCGAGGGGAGCAGGCAGGCGAGCAGAGGCGCGGCGTGACGATGAACAGCGAGGGCGGAGAGGCCGTCGGCGACGAGGAAGACCGCGTCGAAGGCGCCGTGTAGTGCGGCGAGCGATTCGCGCGATGCGAGGTTGAGCGTGCGTCCGGCGTTGGGATCGCGGAGATAACCCGTGCGGTTTTGGGCGGCGGATGCTGCCCGAACGACCGGCAGGCCCAGGGAGGCGAGGTCGAGAGCGAGAGCGGCGGCGTCGAGAGGATGATGCACGGCGTCGCGGGCGCGGGCGTGGGCGAGTTGAAACTCGAGATGGGCGCGCGTGGGCAGACCGCTGCCGGCGCGGCCGAGCGAGACGCGGGCGGGCGTGAAGTCGCGCAGGTCCTTCATGCTTCGATCATGGCGGCCATGCGCGGCAGTTCCGCCTGGACCTCGTTGAACCATTGTTCGAACTCGGGCGCCGGGCGGAGGCCGAGCAGGGAGCGGACGTAGAGGGCATCGTGGAAAGACGTGCTCTGGTAGTGGAGCATGACGTCGTCGGCGCCGGGGACGCCCATGATGTAGTTGACGCCGGCGGTGGCGAGGAGGGTAAGCAGGGCGTCCATGTCGTCCTGGTCGGCTTCGGCGTGGTTGGTGTAGCAGACGTCGCAGCCCATGGGGAGGCCGAGAAGTTTGCCGCAGAAGTGATCCTCGAGGCCTGCGCGAAGGATCTGCTTGCCGTCATCAAGATATTGTGGGCCGATG
>JAJYKC010000424.1 GCA_021788955.1 Acidobacteriota bacterium | reverse complement strand
TGCGCGGCGCGGGCACCGGGTGCATCTGAGCACGACGGATCCGGCGGCGCACGTTGCCGCCACTGTGGACGGCGCGGTGGAAAACCTGACGGTGAGCCGGATCGATCCGGCGGTGGAGACACGACGGTACTCGGATGCGGTTTTGGCGAAATCGGCGCCGGCGCTGGACGCGCAGGGGATAGCCCTGCTCGAAGAGGACCTGCGATCGCCCTGCACGGAGGAGATCGCGGTATTCAGCGCGTTCGCGCAGACGGTGGCTGAAGGAGAGCGTGGGTTCGTCGTGCTGGACACGGCTCCGACGGGACACACGATTCTGCTGCTCGACGCGGCCGAGGCGTATCATCGCGAAGTTACTCGAACGATGAGCGACTTACCGGAGAGTGTGCGTGAGTTACTTCCGAGGCTGCGGGATCCAGAGTTTACGCGAGTTCTGCTGGTGACGCTGCCGGAGGCGACCCCGGTGCACGAGGCGAAGCGGCTGCAGGAGGACCTGGGCCGGGCGGGGATTGCGCCGTTTGCGTGGGTGGTGAACCAGTGCTTCTCCGGGGGAAAGTATTGCGATCCGGTTCTAGTGGAGCGGAGCGAGCGCGAGGGGCCTTACCTGGCCGAAGTAAGAGAACAACTGGCCCGGCGGATGGCGGTGGTTCGCTGGGAGCCGTTCGAGCCGGTGGGCGCGGAGAAACTTCAGCGGCTGGCGGCTCGCGGTGCGGCGGAACCGGTGCTCGAGACGGTGAGAGGCTGAGGCCATGGCTGAGACGTTGACAGAACGATCGTCCGCGCCGAAGCGGATGAAGATGTTCGAGCGGTATCTGAGCCTGTGGGTGGGGCTTTGCATGGTGGCCGGTGTGCTGGCGGGCAAGGCGCTGCCGGGCGCGGTCGAGTATTTGCGCGGGCTCGAGTTCGGTGCGGGGAGCCAGATCAATGCTCCGATTGCGGCGTTGATCTGGCTGATGATTATCCCGATGATGATGAAGGTCGACTTCGCTTCGATCCGGGACGTGGGCAAGCGGCCTCGGGGCCTGCTGGTGACGCTGTTTGTGAACTGGGTAGTGAAGCCGTTCTCGATGGCGCTGATCGCGTGGATCTTCTTCCGGCTTGTGTTTTCGGCGTGGATTTCGCCGGGCGACGCCGACCAGTACATCGCCGGGTGCATCATTCTGGCGGCAGCGCCATGCACGGCGATGGTGTTTGTGTGGAGTTACCTCACCGAAGGCGACGCGGCGTACACGTTGGTTCAGGTGTCGATCAATGACCTGATCATGTTATTTCTGTTTGCGCCGATTGTGCGCTTCTTAGTAAGTGGAGCGTCGACGCTGCAGGTGCCGTTCCAGGTGTTGCTCTATGCGGTCGGCGTTTTTATCGTGATCCCGCTGGCGGCCGGATCGGCATTGCGCGCCGCATTTCTTCACCGGCACGGAAGGGACTGGTTTGAGAACACGCTTCTTCCGCGCTTCGCGCCGGTAAGCATGATGGCGCTGCTGGCTACGCTGGTGCTCATCTTTGCGTTCCAGGCGGATAACATCACGTCGAAGCCGTTTCATGTGCTTCTGATCGCGGTTCCGATTCTGCTGCAGGTGTATTTCAATTCGTCGCTTACTTATGGACTGATGCGGCTATTCCGCGTCCGGCATGCGGTAGCGGCGCCGGGGGCGCTCATCGGCGCCAGTAACTTCTTTGAGCTTGCGGTGGCGACGGCGATTGCGTTGTTCGGGCCCGGGTCGGGCGCCGCGCTGGCGACGGTAGTGGGAGTTCTGATCGAAGTTCCGGTGATGCTTTCGGTGTGTTCGGTGTGCAACCGGACGCGGCATTGGTTTCCCGCGATGGAGGAGGCAAGCTGAGATGGAGAAGAAGCGGCTTCTGGTGCTATGCACGGGCAATTCGGCGCGCAGCCAGATGGGGGAGGGGCTGTTCCGGGCCGAGGGGGGCGAGCGCTTCGAAGTGTTCAGCGCCGGGACACGGCCCACTTCGGTGCGGACGGAGGCGATCGCGGTGATGAAGGAGATCGGGATCGATATTTCCGGCCACTGGTCGAAGGCGGTGGACCAGTTCACCGGTCAGACGTTCGATTTCATCGTGACGGTGTGCGACAACGCGCGGGAGAGCTGCCCGGTCTTCCCTGCCCCGGCCGAACGGATTCATTGGAGCTTCGAGGACCCGGCGGCTGTGGAAGGAAGCGTGGAGGAGCGTTTGGCGGCTTTCCGGCGAATCCGCGACCAGATTCATGAGCGGGTGTGGGCGTTCATGAGGGACGGGGCCGGAGTTAGAACATTGTCTTGAGGGAGAACTGGATCTGGCGGGAGTTAGTCGCGGTGCGGCTGATGAGGCCGAAGCCGGAGCCGGTGAGGATGTTAGAGGGCAGGCCTAAGTCGACGATGTTGAATAAGTTGAAGAATTCGGCGCGGAATTCGAGGTCGATGGATTTCTTTGCGCGGCCGGCTTCCCAGGTGGTGTCCTTAATCAAGCCGAAGTCGTAATCGTAAAGTGCGGGACCGCGGAAGGTGTTGCGGCCGAGCGTGCCGAAGAGGCCGCTGTTCGGGCCGGTGCCTCCGGGGACGTTGATGGGGATTTGGAAGTAAGAGCCGTTGGCGGCGCCGAGGCCGAAGTAGTCTTCGCGGACGGTGCGGCTGGTGGAGAGATTCGGCGTGCCGATCTGGTCGGGACGGTCCGCGCCGAGGGAGCCGACTCCGGTCTGCTGGACGCCGGAGTAGACGGTGAACGGGAGGCCGCTGGTGAGGGTGGAGATGCTCAACAGTTGCCAGCCCTGGGTGAGTTTGGGAGTGAGGCGGCGGAGGAACGGAGCGCGGTCGACGTGGAGGTCCTGGACGACGGTGGCGGTGAGGGCGCGGTTGACGTCGAAGGTGGACGGACCTTTGTCGGCGCGGGTGTCGAAGGGGTTCTGGGGCCAGGCGAGAGCGGTTGCGCCCGAGACGCTGCCGACGCCGGGGCCGAGGGCGCTGCTGGTGTCGTCTATTGACTTAGACCAGGCGAAGCTGAGCTGAACCTGCGGGCCGTTGGCTCCGATGGAGCCTTGGAGCGAGGACTGGAGAGAGTGGTACGTGGAGTGGGACCGGTTGGTGATGAGCATGTCGGTGCCGAAGCCTCCGGTGATCTGGCCGGCCGAGTTGAATTGCGTGTAGGGGGCGAAGGCGGGCGAGGCGCCGGGGTAGGCATTGGGGAAGTTAATGGCGGGCAAGTCGATGCCGGAGGTGCCAACGTAGCCGGCATCGAAGGTAAGTCCGTGGAACGAGCGCTCGATGCTGAGTGTCCAGGTGCCGAGGTAGGCGTTGCGGAAATCCTGCGAGATGGCGTTAGCGTTGAGCGGGCTGATGAGGTGGCTGGGGGAGAGCGCGGCAAGTTCCTGTTCGAAGCGGTTGACGTCCCAGACGGTGTTGGGGGGAACGGCCTTCGAATCTCCGGAGGCGAGGATGTTGACGCCGGTGGGAGTGTAGACGGGCGGGAGGTCGGCAGGGGTGATTTTGGTGCCGATGAGCAGCGGGGCGCCGGGGGCGGAGGTGAGGCGGGGGTAATCGACATAGGGGGCGGCGCCGGTGAGCAGGTTGTCCTGCCAGATGTTGGGCGGGATGGTGGTAAGCGCGCCGCCGGCGCGGATGAGGAAACCCGCGGGGGCGAGGATGGTGAGGCGGACGCGCGGTCCCCAGTTATTGCCGACCCAACGGAAATGAGGCTGCGGGTTGACGAGGTAAAGTTGCTCGGGGCCGGTGGGCGTGGTGAGGAAGTCGAGGCCAGCGGTGCGGTCGGCGCGTTCTGTGAT
>JAJYKC010000423.1 GCA_021788955.1 Acidobacteriota bacterium | reverse complement strand
GACGGAAACCCCTGCCCTTTGAGCTACTTCCTTGATGGTTGCGGCCATTTTCTTAGTGCTTGTCCCCCTTCCCGAAGCCCCCGCGGGCGTGCGGCCATGCGCACAACTGTACCACTATGCTATGCTTTTAGACGGTATGGCAATTCCCAACGTGAAGCGCTTCCGGCCCTTCTGCCCGGTGTGCAACGAAAGTTTCACGCTCATGGCTGTGCTTCCCAAAGACGCCAGCGTCGACGGCTACCTGCAGGATGCGGTGGCGCGTCACGACCATAAGGCGTTTCAGGAAGCCAAGCAAATGCACTTCAAAGTGCGCGTGGGCCAGCAGAAGCAGAAGAAGGCCAAGTAACAACCGATTTTCCGGTTTTTCCCGATTGCGCCCACCCGAAAGGGTGGGCGCTGCTGTTTGTGGGCACCGTTGCTGGGATAAAGGCAGGTTGAGGGAGAAGGTAGATGAGCGCTTTCGACGCGATGGGGCGGGAAGAACTTTTGCGCGTGGTGGAGATGTTTGCCAAGAATTGGCTGGCGCATGACGGCTGCTGGTTCCTGGCGGCGGAGGAGCGGTTCGGGCTGGATACGGCGATTGAGTTGGACGCGCGTTCGTGGGAACGGTTCGCGGCAGCGGAGGCGCGGCGGATCATGACGGTGTTTCAGATTCCGGCGGGTGGAGGGCTGGAGGCGCTCGAGAAAGCGCTGGGGCTGCGTTTGTACGCCGTGGTGAACGCGCAGCGGAGCGAGTGGAGCGAGGACCGGCGGCGGCTGCGGTTCTTCATGGACGAGTGCCGGGTTCAGCAGACGCGCGAGCGCAAAGGCCTGGCGGCGTTTCCGTGCAAGGGCGTGGGGGTGGTGGAGTTCGAGACGTTTGCGCGGACGATCGACGCGCGGATTCGGACGACTTGTTTGCGGTGCCCGCCGGAGAGCGCGCCGGGCGAGTATTGCGGATGGGAGTTCATGCTGGAGGAGCGGGAGGCGGATCCGGCGAGGGATGGGATGTAGCGGAGGGTCTTATTCGCGGAGGGTGGCGCGGGTGTCCTTGACGAAGCGGGCCATGGATTTGGACAGGTTGTCGAGGACGGTGGCCCACTCTTCGAGGTGGCGCTCGCCTTTGGCGGTGAGTCTGTAGACGCGGCGGGCGGGGCCGGCTCTATCGGTTTCCCACTCTGAGCGGACGTTGCCGTTGCCCTCCAACTGGCGGAGGGTGCGGTAGAGGGCGGCGCGTTCGATTTCGGCGTCGGTGAGGGCGAAGTCCTGGAGATCAGAGGAGAGATCGTAGCCGTAGGAGCGGCCTTTTTTCTTCAGCAGCAGCAGGACGACGGGTTCGACGAAGCGGTAGACGTTGCCCATGGCGCAGGTGCAGGGCTGGTCCTTGCCATGGCGGCGGCAGATTCGTTGGGGCAAGAGGCTTCTCCTTGGCGGGTGCGTTCCGGGCTTCCCGATTCAGGATATCGCGAAATAGATGATTTCTGCATCTATTCGAAAGCAAAGCGCGGACTGAGCGTTGCTTGACTGAGAGCTAAGAGTATTTCTAATATAAATGTGAGTTACATCTAGTAGCCTTACGCATTCGTGGTGCAACCCGCGGCGTCAAACGGCCGGAGGCGGAGTAGAAATATGGCCGGGAAGCGAGTCCTGATTGTGGGAGGCGTGGCGGGCGGCGCGACGTGCGCGGCGCGGTTGCGGAGGCTGGACGAGAACGCGGAGATCGTCGTTTTCGAGCGCGGGGATCGGGGATTTTCGCACGGTGTATGTGCATCCGGGGCACCATGCCGGATATTATCCGGGCGCGAAGACGATCCACATGAAACTGCTGCTCTGCGAGCCGGACGGTTTGGCGCTGGGCGCGCAAGCGGTGGGCGAGGAAGGCGTGGACCGGCGGATCGACATGATCGCGATGGCAATCGAGAGCGGAGCGACGGTGTTCGATCTGGAGGAGGTGGAGTTTTGCTATGCGCTGCAGTACGGCTCAGCACGGGACGCGGTGAACCTGGTGGGGATGGCGGCAGCGAACGTGGTGCGGGGCGATGTGGAACTCGCCGCGTGGAGCGAGATGGGCTCGGTCCGACCCTTTCTGCTGGATGTTCGGGAAGTGGACGAAGTTCGCGAGGGTCCGATTGAGGGGGCGGTAAACATCCCGCTGGGGCAGTTGCGGGGAAGGTTGAACGAGCTGCCGCGCGAGCGGGAGATTTGGGTGATGTGCCGGGCGGGACGGCGATCGTATTACGCGTGCCGGGTGCTGACGCAGCAGGG
Source organism: Acidobacteriota bacterium (assembly GCA_021788955.1). The sequence continues at coordinate 1,542 of JAJYKC010000423.1, read as the reverse complement.
CTTTCGTGCGCGGAATTTTTCGGGCGGTTACCGGACTTACGAGGCGCTGGGGGCGGGAGAGCGGGGGAAGGTCTGCGCGAGGTGAAAAGCGGTTCAGGTCGTTGACACCGAGGTGACCACGTCGTTTTCGATGGTGTATGCGAACTTGAAGCGGCTGGTGGAAGGGCGTAAGCGCAGCGGCAAGACCATGCGGGCGATTGAATGGAAATATATTCTGTTCAACTGGAACGACCGCGAGACGACGATCAACAGAGCCGTCGAACTGGCCAAAGAGGGCAGTCCGGCATCTTCTGGCGCTATTACCTAAAGCGTTCGTACAGAACGACGGGCGGGCCTAACTGTTCTTCTTGGGATCGGGGTTGCCACCGCTTTTGGCGTAGAGCCAATTGGCGTAAAGCCTAAGTGTTTGAGTTTTTTGGTCGGGCCGCCGAGATTTGAACTCGGGACCTCTTGCACCCCAAGCAAGCGCGCTAGCCAGGCTGCGCCACGGCCCGAAGATTCTAGTCTAGCGCAGATGGCGGGAGAAGCCGGTTGGTACACTGAAAAATTGGCAAGACGCATCGTTGTGGCCATCGATGGCCCGGCCGGAGCGGGCAAAAGTACGATTGCCCGCCGGGTGGCCGGCAAACTCGGCATTCTCTATATCGACTCCGGCGCGATGTACCGCGCGGTGGCGTATTGGGCGCGGAAAATCGGCGTTGCTCTTGATGACATGCACCGTCTGGAACAGCTTGCCAGCGAGGCCGAGATCGAGTTTCGCGACGGCAGCGCGAAGGTGCTGTTGAACGGTGAAGATGTGACGGAGGCGATCCGGACGCCGGAGATTGGCGAAGCCGCTTCCAAAGTGGCGACCGTGCCGGGCGTTCGGCGGGCGCTGGTGGAGAAGCAGCGCGCGATGGGCGAGGCGACGAGCGTGGTCATGGAAGGACGGGACATCGGCACTGTGGTGTTTCCGGGGGCGGACGTGAAGATTTTTCTCGACGCCAACGCGGAGGCGCGCGCCGGGCGGCGGTTGCGGGAGTTGAACGAGCGCGGCGAGGCGGTCAATGCGAGCGAGGTGGAAGGCGAGATTTCCGAGCGCGACTTGCGGGACCGCAGCCGGGCCGAATCCCCGCTGGTGCAGGCGCCGGATGCCGTATATCTGGACTCGAGCGGCCGGTCGATCGAAGAAGTGGAGGAACTGGTGTTGAAGGTGGTGCGCGAGCGCACATCCAATGGGAAGGGATTCGGACATTGAGCGACTTGTTGGTGATGAAGTTTGGCGGCACGAGCATGGGCTCGGCGGAACGGATGCGCGTAGCGGCCTCGATTTGCACCGAGCAGAAGAAGCGCCGGCCGGTGGTGGCGGTGGTGTCGGCGATGTCGAAGGTGACGGACCTGCTGCTCGATTCCCTGCGTAAGGCCGAGGCGGGAGACGAGGCGGGGCTGGAGTTCAACCTGCGCGCGCTGCGGCAGCGGCATCAGGATACATGCCACGCGCTGCTCGAAGGGGGAGCGCGGGAGGAGACGTGGGCCGCGCTCGATGCGTTGCTAAGCGACTTC
>JAJYKC010000422.1 GCA_021788955.1 Acidobacteriota bacterium | reverse complement strand
CGTTCCCGTAATGTTCTCGGAATTCCGCATTCGTCAGAAACAGACGGCACCCCCCCTGCGAGACGCCCCCAATCCCACCTTCGTCGTTACCCCAGTCGAAATGGAAGCCGAGCACGTTGACGTAATACTCGGCGGCCTTCTCGATGTTATTAACCGGAACCTCGGGAACCGCCCTCGGGAACCGCGTGAGCATGCCCACCAGCTTACGTCGATTCGCCGCAACACGCCAGGTCATCTCGCCCGGCTCAGACCTCCCCGCCACCCTCAGGCCACTTCTTCAGCCGCTGAGGCATCGGAACGCCCGCCATCCGATACTCCGCGTACCCCGCCGTCCACGAATCGCAAGCCCTACTCCCCGCGTAGTGCCTCCGCCGGAGGCTGCCGCGCGGCCCGACAGGCCGGCAAAGCAGTCGCCAGCAGTCCAGTCGCCGCCACGCTACCCAACGCCGTAACCCACGTCACGCCGTCCGAAACACCCACGCCGTACAACTGGCTCGCGACCATCCGGCACGCAACCGCCGCAGCCGCCGAACCGAGCGCCATCCCGGCCGACAACATCGCTACGCCGCCGCGGCACACCAATCCCGCAATGTCGCCGCGAGTAGCCCCCAGCGCCGAGCGAATGCCGATCTCGCGCCGGCGCAGAGCAACCAGATAGGACTGTAGCCCATAGATACCCAGCGCGGCCAAGCCGATCCCCGCCGCCGCCGACGCAAGCACAAGCCACGCCACAAACCGCCGCGTCTTAAGCGACCGGTCAATTCGGTCCGAAAGCGTCGCCACGTCATAAACCGGCTGGTCCTTATCGACGCCGGCCACGATCCGCTGCACATGCTTGAGCATCCCGCTCCCGGTCAGCCCGCTCCGAATCGCCAGCGTCATGTCGGTCACCGGCGATTGCGCTGCGCTGAAATACAGTGTCGGTGAAAAGTCGGTATCGAGCCTCGCCGTCTTCACAGAACCGGCCACACCAATGATCGTGTACACACCCCACGGCATCCGTAACTGCCGTCCCAACGGATCGCTGCCCGTGAAAAACCGCCGCGCGAAAGCCGCGTCAATCACCGTCACCAAAGGCTGCCGTGGCTCCTGAGGACGAAACGGCCGTCCCCGCAGAACCGGAACGCCCATCGTCTTGAAGTAATCGGAAGTTACCGTGTTCAGCTCCGCGATCGGGTCAACCGGCTGCTTCGGCTGACCCACAATTTCAAAGGTATTCGCCCGCTCGCCGTAGCCGAAAGGAAGCAGCGTGCAAGCCGATGCGCTCTCTACGCCGGGTAACTGCGCTGTCTGCGCAACGACGCCCGCGAAGAACCGCTCTCGGGATTCCGGACTCGCATATCGCACCGGCGGCAGACTGATCGTCATCGTCAGCACGCCGCGAGGCGAAAAACCGAGCGGCGCTTCAAGCACCCGCAGTAAGCTCCGCACCAACAGCCCTCCGCACACCAGAAGCGCCGTCGCCACCGCGATCTGCCCCACTGTGAGTCCCCGCTGCCATACGCGTTTGACGGGCCCGGCCGCGCGCGGATTCCCTCCATCGCCCAGGCAGGCGATCGCCGAACCCGCCGCGCCGCCGGCCGAATGCAGCGCCGGGTACAGCCCACAGAGCACACCGGTCGCCAGCGTCACCGCTACGGCGAACCAGAACACCGGCGCCTCAAAATCCGGCGGTGGAACCATCGGTCCAAAGCGGCCCAGCAGCGCGATTCCCCCTCGGGCCAGCGCCAGACCCGCCGCCCCTCCAAGCCCAGCCAGCAGCAACACCTCGCCGAGCACCTCGCTAACGATCCTCCCCTTTCCGGCGCCCAACGCGACGCGCACGCCAAACTCGAATCGCCGCTCGGAGCATCGAACCAAAACCAGCCCGGCGACGTTCGCACACAGGATCAGCAGGAAAGACACTGCCGCCGCGAACAGAATCCACATCCCGCGCCGCGCCGATGCGTCGCCGTTCCGGACCATCGGAGAAACAAAATAGCTCCAGCCTCGCGGCGCCACCTCGTGCAGTTGTGGGTTCTCCCTCGCGATCTGACGGCTCAACTCCTCGAGGCGCGCCGAAGCCCGCGCAAAGCCGAGCCCCGGCGCCAGCCGCGCATACACCCGCAAGTAGTAATTCCGGCTGTCGGCCGGATTCCGAAACGTTAGCGGCGCCCACATCTGCGTTACTTCGTTGGGGAACGCAAACGATTTCGGCATCACACCCACGATCGAGTACGGCTCGCCATTGAGCGTCAACGTACGGTTCAGGACTCCCCGGTCGGCGCCGAATGCGCTGTGCCAGTAGGCGTCGCTCAGTAGCACCGCATGCGGACCCCCAAAGTGCTCCTCCGCATCGGTGAATGTGCGGCCCAATTTAGGTCGCACCCCAAGCGTGCCGAGAAGACTCGATGTGACCGCCACTGCGTTTACCTTCTCCGGAACTTCCATCCCGCTCCGGCTCAGGTCAAGAAAAACGTAGGCCCCTACGCTGCCGAACAGTTCCTCGCGCCCGCGCAACGTGAAGTAATCGGCGGGCGAAGCCTTCATGCTTTCCAGATGCAACGCCGGAAAACGATTATGGATCTCCACCAACCCGTCCGGATCCGGATACGGCAGCGGCTTCAACACCGCGCAATAAAGAGCCGAAAAAATCGCCGTGCACGAGCCAAGCCCAAAGGCAAGCACGCTGATGATTGCGACGGCGTACGAAGGCCGCTGCCAGGCACGGCGGAACGTCAGCCGTACACCGTTCCACATACGCACGAGTCTATCAGCCGCGCCACGCACGCTAGACATCTCCGTGCCCCTTAGTGCTACAACTCGAAGGATGCGCGAAGACCTCGGCCCCACGGACGGCGCCCCAATCGTCCCCTGGCCCTTCTTCGCCCTCTCCTACGGAATCTCATGGAGCCTCTGGGGACTCGCTCTCTTCCCCGCGCCCCTTGGCCTGCAACCACCCACCGTGGGCCTGCTCACCTACCTCGGCGCCTTCGGCCCGTTCCTCGCGGCCATCGCCTGCTCAGCCTTCGCAGGCCGTCCCGCGCTCGGCCGCCTCTTTCGCGGCATGCTCGCCATCCGCCGCTCTTGGACTTCCTACGCCCTCGCGCTCCTGCTCATGCCCGCCGCCATGCTCGCAGCCCGGCTCCTCTCCCGCCAACCCTTGGTCAGTCCCGCCGCGCCGCCCCCGCTACCCATGGTCCTCTTACCCGTTCTTCTCAGCGTCATGCTCGCCGCCGGCCTCGGCGAGGAAACAGGCTGGCGCGGTTACGCTCTGCCCATCCTGCTACGCTGCACGTCCCCCCTCCGCGCCTCCCTCCTGCTCGGCGCCCTCTGGACCCTCTGGCACGCGCCGCTTTTCTTCCTCCCGGACACCGTGCAGCATCACATCGCCACCGCCCCCGGCGCCCTGTTATTCGCCGCCTTCTGCCTCTCCTGGACCATCCTGTTCACCCGCCTTCACCTCGCCTCCGGCGGCAGCCTCTTCCTCGCCATCCTCTTTCACGGAACCGGCGACTTCGCAAGCGTCTTCCTCCAGCCCTTCGAGTCCGGATCCACCTTCGCCGCCCTTGTCCTCCTCATGGCTCTCGCAGCCCTCGCACTTAGACCAAACCAAACCCACGAACCCGCCGCCGGCTAACGATCCGAGTAGAGTAAGGAAAAAGGAGTTCCACATGGATCGGCGGACGTTCCTAGCGGCAGCCGCCGCTGTCACCGCGCAGGCTTCTCCCCAGAAACTCGCTTCCGACGGCGGCACACCCGTGCGGCGCCAACCCCTCAAAGCCAAAAACTGGGGGCCGGAGTTTTACGACGGCC
>JAJYKC010000421.1 GCA_021788955.1 Acidobacteriota bacterium | reverse complement strand
CGGCCGAGGAACACTTCCATATCGGCCCGGTCGGACTCCGGGAGCCGCGAACCACCGGCCTGATTTTGCTCTAGGGCAACCCTACCAATCTTGGCGGCTTCCTCGATCAGACGGCGTTCGAGGAATCTCACGTGGGCCTTGGTCAGATTTTCGTCCTTGCTGACGAATGCGATAACTGAAACCCAGAATTCCTTAGCTCGATGCTGCTTTAGCCGATCACGGAGCACTTCTGCTTCACCGATGTAAGCCCTAGGTTGGCCGGTGACTGAGTCGCTGCCGAGCAACACGTATACACCGGCCTTCTCCATCTCCTCGCGGGCCAGCAACTCGTCCAGTTCCGTGCGTGGCGCCGCAACTGCTTTTCCAGTCCAGTTGGAAATCTCGGCTGTGCGCAGGCCTTTCGCGTCCCCGCTTGAGAGGAAAAGTTTGATCGTGACCGACATCGGGTTGCCACTTGGCTAAGTAGCGATTGTAGTCAAGGCCTAGGGACGCCGTCCAACGCAGGCAAGCGCTCGTGCTGCCAGCCTCTCCGCGCCGTACAGCGTCGAATCTTCCGAATAATTGAAAATTGGCCCTATCTATACCGGCCCCGGCCCCTCACGCGTGCGCGAGTTCGTGCTCGACCGTGTCGGCAAACCAGTCGATTTCCCGCACCGTCGTGTACACATTCGGCGTAATGCGCAAGCCAGTGTATTCCTCGTGCGGCATGTAAGCCGTCAGAATCTTATGCTTGTTCCAAAGAATGTCGGACATCTTCAGCGGGTCCACGCCGTTGAAGGCAAGGAAACCGATGCCCGCCGACTGCGCCGGATCCGCGCTGTGCAGAATCCGGCACTTCGGGTTCTCGGCCAGCCGCAGCGCCCAGCGGTCGCGCAGGTAGCGCAGCCGCGCGGCCTTCCGGCCGATGCCCAGGTTCTCGTTGAACAGCAGAGCTTCCGTGATGCCGTTGTGATTGGCCGCCGGATGCGTGCCAATCTCCTCGAACTTGCGGATGTTGTCGTCCTGGTGCTTTTCGGCGGCCATCAGCGGCCAGGTCGAGGCGATCCGCGACTTACGAACATAAAGAAAGCCCGTGCCCATCGGCGCGTAAGTCCACTTGTGCAGGCTTGTCCCGTAGTAATCGCAGTTGAGATCGGAGATCTGGAACGGGAAGTGGTTGAAGGCGTGGGCGCCGTCTACGATCACGGGAATGCCGCGCGAGTGCGCCATGTCGCAGATACGCCGGATCGGGAAGATCTGCCCGGTGCGATTGGTGATGTGGCACACGAGGATGAGCTTCGTCTTGGGCGTGACGGCGCGTTCGAACCGCTGGTAGAGGTCGTCCATGCCGACCGTCGGGACCGGGAAGGAAATCTCCTTGAGAACGATGCCCTCGCGCCGCTCCCTCTGGCGGAAGGTCGTGAGCATGCGCGGGTAATCCTGGTTCGTCGTCAGGACTTCATCGCCCGGCTTGAGATCCAGGCCATACTGCGCATTTTCGAGCGACTCGCTGGCGTTCCGTGTAATGGCCATCTCCTCGGGGTCGCAGCCGGCCGCGCGCGCCAGTCGCTCGCGCACCATCTCGATCTGCGGCTCCAGCACCTGGATCATCGTGTGTACCGGCCCCATGTTCGAAAACTCGAGCATGCGCTGCATCATGTCCTGCACCGAACGCGGCGATGGGCTGCAGTAGCCGTTGTTGAGGTTGATGATGTTGCGGTCGATGCTGAACGACTCGCGGACCGCCGCCCAGAAATCTTCGTTCGAGGCTACGGCGTCGGGCGGCGTTCCGGCAACCGGGTTGGTCGCGGCGTGAACGCGTTCGATGGCGTCGGTGCGGAAGGCCGCGGCAGCCGCGGCAAGCTGAAACAGATGACGGCGATTCATGATTTCTCCTGGTTAGGTTGAGCGGTTTCGCCGGAGCGGGGGCGGAGTACGGATTACGCGTGGAATCGTAGAGGCATCATACCGCACCGGCGCGGCCCGTGCGTGATAATAGCCCCGAGGTGCGAGAACGATGATCGAGCCGATGCTTTCGGTACGTCGCGGAGCGCAGGCGGTCGAGTTTTACAAGTCCGCCTTCGGCGCAACAGAGGAGTTCCGCGTAGAAGCGCCCGACGGTGCGGTGGTATCGAAGTTGGTGGTCGACGGCGCGGCGTTCTGGGTGGCGGATGAGTCACCCGAAAACGCAAATTTCAGCCCGGAAACATTGGGCGGCAGCACGGTGCGCATCGTCCTGGTAACCGGTAACCCCGATGCGCTCTTCGCGCGCGCCGTAGCGGCCGGAGCGCGCCAGGTGTGGCCGGTCGCGGACCAGGAATACGGCTGGAGAGTCGGACGCCTCGCGGACCCGTACGGGCACCATTGGGAAATCGGCAAACCGCTTGAACAGAGTTAGGCGCCGAGGCTCGCCCGGTACCAGTCGAGCGTCCGGCGCAGGCCCTCTTCCATCGTGAACTGCGGGGCGTGGCCGAGATCGCGGACGGCAAGCGTCGTGTCGGCCTGCGAGTCCCGAACGTCCCCGGCGCGCGGCGGGCCGTACTTCGCCGGAAGCGTGACCGCCTCAATCCGCTGCAGCAAATCCCAAATGAAGTTCAGCGTGTAGCGCCCGCCGTTGCCCGCGTTGTACATCTTCCCGGCCACGCCCGGCGCAAATGCAGCCTTGATGACCAGCGCGGCGACGTCCTCGACGTAAGTGAAGTCCCGGGACTGCTCGCCGTCGCCGAAGATCGTCGGCGAGGTCCGCCCGAGCAGCGCCTTCATAAACAGGCTCAACACGCCGGAGTACGGGCTCGACGGGTCCTGTCGCGGGCCGTAAACATTGAAGAATCGCAGCGCCACCGTCTCCAGGCCAAAACACGATGTGAACACCGAACAGTAGTACTCACCCATCAACTTCTGCGCGGCGTAGGGAGACTTGGGCCGCGGCGTCATCGTTTCGACTTTCGGCAGCACGAGCGTGTCGCCGTAGGCCGACGACGAGGCGGCATAGACCACGCGCTTCACCTTGGCGTCCACGCACGCGCGCAGCACGTTGAACGTCCCGTCGATGTTGACCTCGTGCGACGGAACCGGATTGTCGATCGAGCGCGGCACCGAAGGAATCGCAGCCAGGTGGAAGACGTGGGTGGCGCCCGAGATCGCGCGCGCCGTGGCCGCCGCGTCGCGAATGTCGGTGCGGTGGAACACGATGCGGGCGGCAACCTCAGTGAGATTCGCTTCCCTGCCGGTGAGAAGATTGTCGATCACGGCGACCGTCCCGTCATTGCGCTCGAGCAGCGCGCGAACCAGCATCGAGCCGATGAAACCCGCGCCGCCGGTGACCAGATACGCGTTGCTCATGCGAGTCCCCCCTGGCGCTTGAGATGAGCGATCGATTCGCGCGCGATGCGTTCGGCGCCGGGCGCGAAATCGAATGCCTCCACCGACACCCACCCGCGATAGTTCAGCCGCTGAAGAGCCGCCAGAACCGGAGCGAAGTCGTAACCATCCGCGCCGGGATGCCGGCCATCTGTCTCATTGACATGAACGTGGCGAATCAGAGACCAGTAGCGCTCAATCAGCGACGCGTGCGGCTCGGTTTCATCCACGGCGTGGTGTGTGTCGAACATCGTCTTCACCGCCTGGTGATTGACCCGCGCGACGACCTCGGCTGCCTCCGCGAGATTCACAATCACGTCGCATTGGTTCAATGGAAGCGCCTCGACCAAAATCGTAACTCCCCTGTCCCCGGCGTGCGGAGCGGCGCCCCTAAGCCCCTCGACGAAATGCTCGACTGCCTCGGCCGGTTTGAGCCCCCCGGTTGTGCCGCGCTGCTTC
>JAJYKC010000420.1 GCA_021788955.1 Acidobacteriota bacterium | reverse complement strand
TGCGTCCGGGCCCGGTCACCAACACCATCGAAAGCACGACGCCGGCGCGTGTCCAGTCGGCGAACATCATCACCCGCCGCCGGCTCAGATGGTCGTTCACCACGCCCGCCACCGGCGCGATGAAAAACTGGGGCAATACCTGCAGCATGAACGCGAACCCTACGGAACTTGCCTTGTGCGTGAACTCGAGAAGCAGACTGTAGATTGCGACGGTGTAAAACCAGTCGCCCAGCTCGCTCACGATCTGCGCGAACCACAACAAGCGGAAATTGCGGTTCCCGCGAACCAGCGCAAGGTAGCCCGGCATGCCTTGCCGCCGCTACACGTACAGGCCCATGCGAGCCTTCGCCAACTGTACCGTCGAAGCGGCGACGGGCCTCACCCGCTCCGCTCCGTCGCGCAGCACGCCGGTCAGATAGCCGGGCTCGCCGACGATCTCGCGGTACCGCCGCTGCAGGGGTTCGAGATGCGCAATCACGACATCGGCCACGCGCTTTTTCAGTTCCCCGTAGCGCCGGCCGTCAAACTCGGCTCGCGCCCGCTCTTCCGTCCATTCCTCAAATGCCCGCGCAATCTCGATCAGGTTGGCCACGCCAGCGCCCAGCGATTCGAAATTCACCGCAGGCTGCGAATCCGTCGTCGCGCGCATGATCTTCTTCCGCGCCACCTCCGGCGGATCGAGCAGCCCCACCGCGTGCCCGGCACCCGGCGCAGACTTGCTCATCTTTGTTTCCGGATCGTCCAGTCCCATGACGCGCGCGCCGCTCGACGGCAGATGCGTCGCCGGCACCGTGAACGTGTCTCCGTAGAGCGAATTGAACCGCTGCGCGATGTCCCGCGTGAGTTCCAAGTGCTGGCTCTGGTCCTCGCCGACCGGCACAATCGCCGCCTGATATAGGAGAATGTCGGCCGCCATCAGCACCGGGTATTGCAGCAGCCCGTCGCCGATCGTCTCCTGCGCCTCGGACTTCGCCTTGAACTGCGTCATCCGCTGGAGCCAGCCCACCGGGGTGACGCACGTCAGCATCCACGCCAGTTCCGCATGCTCGGCCACCGACGATTGCACGAAAATGCTGGATATGTCCGGATCGATTCCCGAAGCCAGGAACAGCGCCGCTACTTCCTCGATCTTGGAGCGCAACTCCGCCGGATCCTGGTACACGGTGATGGCGTGCAGATCCACGATGCAGAAGTTGCTCTCGTAGCCGTGCTGCACCTTGACCCAGCTTTTCAGAGCGCCGAGATAGTTGCCGATATGCAGATGGCCGGAGGGCTGCACTCCGGACAGAACACGTTTTTTCATGCGGGGAATTCCGTTGCGGAAGTTCGCTTTCATGGTAACCGACTGACCCGCCGCCGTCCCTGCTCTCCTTGTGCCGGCCCCCTGCCGGGCGTCACAATCAAATGTTGGAACTACAGACGGTCACGATCGAGAAGCTGGTCTACGGAGGTGAGGGGCTCGCGCGGCTTGATCACCGTGTTGCGCTCATCCCCTTCGTGCTTCCCCATGAAAAAGTACGCGCCGAACTCACGCCCTCAAAGGGAGGCATTTTGCGCGGGACCGCGGTCGAAATCGTGGAGCCTTCCCCGACCCGGCGATCTCCGCAATGCCCCTATTTCATGCACTGTGGCGGCTGCCACTACCAGCACATCGGCTACGAGGACCAACTTCGCTATAAGCGCGACATCCTCGAAGAGGCTCTGCGCCGCATCGGGAAGCTCATTTGGGAAGGCGAGACGCGCGTGCTCTCCGCTTCGCCGTGGCAATATCGCAACCGGGTGCGCCTGCACTTTTCCGGCGGAGCGATGGGCTACTTCGCTTCAGGTACGAACGCTGTCGAAAAGATCGGCGCATGCGCCATTGCCAGCCCGCGCATCGACGCCACGGTCCGCGGCATCCACGCGGCCCTGCCGCGCATCGGCACCTTCGAAGCATCCGTCGAACTTTTCACCAACGAAACCGCCGTCCAGATCTCCACGCGTGACCACCTGCCCAAAGGCGCGCGCGAGTTATTCTCGAGCCTCGGCGTCTCCACGCCCATCGAGTATCACGGCCTCCGGGTCAGCGCCGGTTCCTTCTTCCAGGTGAACCGCCTCTTAATTGATGACCTCGTTCGTGCGGCCACGGCAGGCGCCGCCGGCGAGGTCGCGGTCGATCTCTATGCCGGCGTCGGTCTGTTCTCGTCCGCGCTCACCGCGGGCTTCTCGCAGGTCACCGCCGTCGAGATGTCGAATTCCGCCGCGCGCGACCTCGAATTTAACGGCCGCAACAGCCCCTCACCCTGGCACGCCGTCCGAGCCGACGCCGCCGAGTTCCTCGCCTCCCTCGAAAAGCCGCCGGACTTCCTCCTCGCCGACCCGCCGCGCTCCGGCCTGGGGGCCCACGTCGCCAAAGAACTCATTCGCCTCCGTCCGCCGCGCTTGTGCCTGGTTTCCTGCGATCCCGCGACTCTGGCCCGCGACCTTGCACTGCTCACCGCCGGCGGCTTTCGCATCGAGTCCATCACCCTCGCCGATCTGTTCCCGCAGACGTACCACGTCGAGACCGTGGTCCACCTGGCCGCATAAGCGCGGCGCTACGGCGTGGTTTCGTACGGCTTGATCTGGCCGACGATCTTCGCATTGTCGCCCACTACGACCAGCGTCATCTTGTCGGGCACGATGTATTTTTGTGCAATGCGCTGTACTTCGCCGGGCGTCACCGCCATGACCCGCGGCACGTAATCGGTCAGGAAGGACCGCGGCAGATCCTGCGAGTCGACAAACTGCAGTTGGTTGATGACGGCGTCGGCGCTCATCGTGTTGCGGATCACAAAGGTTCCGGCGAGGTAGTTCTGGATGCCCTTCAACTCGGCTTCGGACGGCGGCGCGTCGCGCAGGCGGTTTATCTCGTAGAAGATTTCCTTGAGCGAAGGGCCGGTGACGTTGGTGGTGACATCCGCCGCTTCGAGCCAAAAAGCCATATGGTGGCGCGTGGCGACCTGGCTGTGGGGCGAATAGGTGTAGCCTTTCTGCTCGCGGATATTGCTGGTGATGCGCGAAGCGAACGAACCGCCTAAAAGCGAGTCCATCACGACGAGCGGCATGTAGTCCGGGCTGCCGGGTTTGGCAACCGCGAGGCCAAGGTAAAGCGTTGACTGAGGGGCGTTGGGACGATCAACGAGAGCGAAGGCGCGGGTTGTGGACGGCTTGGCCGGAGGGATATCCGGCGCGGTTCCGCGCGCCCATTTGGAGAAGGCCTGCTCGATGGCGGGACGCAGTCCGGGGCCCAGTTTGCCCGCGACGTAGAGATGAGCGCGGCTTGCATCGCAATTGGCACGGTAAAACGCTCTGACTTGCCCTGTTGTTAAGCGCTCCAACTCACCGGGAGCCGGGTAGACCCGTCCGTAAGGCTGATTCGGAAACAAAAGCTTCAGAAAATGTTCTAAGGCCTGGCTCTGCGCCTGGGCCTGCTCGACGGCCAGGTCCCGCGCGAGGTTCTTCTTCAAACGGGCGATCTCGGAGTCCGGCAGCAGCGGATTCTCGAGCACATCAGCGAGCAGCGAGATAAACTGGCGCCCGAAATCGGAGAGCACGACGCCGCCGGCGCTCATGTATTCCGCGCCCGCCGTGATGTCGACTCCTCCGCCCATGCCAGCGGCAACGGTTGCAACCTGCTCGGCGGTGCGCGTGGTGGTGCCTTCCTTCATCAGCAGCGCGGTGAGGCGCGCGATACCGGTCTGCCCAACGGGCGCATAGATCCGGCCGGCGTCGATGAACACGCGGACGACGAGGCGCGGCACTTCTCCGTAAGGGACGATG
>JAJYKC010000419.1 GCA_021788955.1 Acidobacteriota bacterium | reverse complement strand
AATCCGCTATGGCAACCTCTGGGGCTACGACATCGGCGCACAGTCCCAAAACCCAACCTTCTTAGACGGGCTAAAACTTCTGGAGCAGGCCGGCCTCGTGCTCGACACCGCCAACCCGAACCCGCCTCTGATGGAAGCCGTCCTCCAAATCTCGGACCGCATCCCCGGCCTGCGCATCGTCCTCGATCACGTGCCGTCTATGCTTGCGCGCCTGGATACCGCCGGGCGTAACGCGATCGAACCTACCTTCCGCGAACTCTCCCACCGCAAAGAGATCTACGTCAAAGTCTCCGAAGTCATAAAAATCGAGGACGGCAAAGCCGTCACGGACCTGCGCGCCTACAAGCTCATGCTCGATTACTTATTCGAAACCTTCGGCGAAGATCGCCTGTTGTTCGGCAGCGATTGGCCAAACGGCTCGGCAGTGAACAACCTTCCCGCGATTGTCTCGGTTGTGCAGCAGTATTTCGCGGGAAAGAGCCGCGTCGCCGCGGAAAAATACTTCTGGAGAAACTCGGTCGCCGCCTATCGCTGGATCCGTCGCACGCCCCGGCAACCCGCCGCCTAGCGCGTCCTCCATCCCCATCCGGCCTAAACTGGGGGCAGGAGCATATGGCGCCCTCCCCAGACCCCGCACCCCTCCGCGGTTCCCTCTGGGTCCTCTTCCTATACGACGTCGCCGAGGAAATTCACCTCGACAAACTCCGCCAACTCCTCGGCCTCGAACCACCCCCGCGTGAACCCAGCTTCCGCCACCCGGCCCCCGAATACGTCCGCTTCGAACGCCCGCCTGTCGTCGAACCCATCCCGTCCGAACGCCTCAACGCCGGACCCGGCGCCTCCGCCCGCCTCAAATTCTTCGACTTCGGGGTGTTAAGCGTCGAGGTCGAACTGCCCTTTGAAACCGATTGGGAGTCCCTCGTCCAACTCGCCGCCCGCTGGACCGCCGCCTCCGATCTCGAATCCCGCGCCGAAGCCTTCGCCCGCGAGGCCATCGCCCGCGCCACCCCTGCCATCGAACAACCCGCGCGCCAATGGCTCACCGAAGACTACTACGCCGTCCACGTCGCCCGAGCCCTCGGCGAATCCGGCCAACCCCTCACCGCCGCCGCGCTGCTCGCCTCGCACAGCGCCGACATCGCCCGCATCGTCCGCGGCGAAACCACACTCCTTTCTGAATCCGAACGAAACGAAGTCCTCCGCGCCAGCCTCTCTTACTACCCCAACGACTTAATCGTCGCCGGCTGGTCCGGAGCCTTCCTCTATGACACCCCCGAAGCCGCCAGTCCGGCCCGCCAGTTACTCGAATACGCCAACACCCAGTTACTCGAATTCCGCCACTACGACGAGTTACTCACCCGCGTCCTCGCCCAGGTCTACGATAAGCTCGAACGCGGCGGCGGACTCCTCGGCCGCTGGCGCCTCGGCGCCGAAGCCGAACGCCTCAACCGCATCCGCCTCGACGTCCGCGAACTCTCCGAACGCGCCGATAACGCCATCAAATTCCTGAGCGACATGTACTACGCCCGCGCCTACCGCATGGCCTCCGAACGCGTCGGCGTCGGCGACTACCGCCGCCTCGTCGAAGATAAACTCCGCGCCGCCGGCGACCTCTACGAATTCATGACCAACAGCTTCCACCAGGCCCGCGCCTTCGTCCTCGAATTCCTCGTCGTCGCCATCCTCGTCATCGAACTCGGCAATCTGTTCTTGTTCCACCGGTAGTAAGTAGATTCCCCGAGCCCCGATTCGGGGCTAACTCCGATTGGCCGCTTCTCCGATCCCGGTTACATTTGACTCAGCCCACCAACCGCGAAAGCTGTTGGAAGCGTACCGGCCGCCGATAAGGTGTAAGGGAACGCAATTTGACCAGGAGAGAGGAGAACTACGAATGAAGCGAATTCACAAGCTGATTTGGCAGGCGAAGTTCTGGCGCGAGGAACAAGGCCAGGACCTGATCGAGTATGCCCTGATGGCTGGCTTCGTGGCGGTGGCGGCGGCGGCAGTGATGCCGCAGGTCTCCACCAGCATCAGCACCATCTTCAGCAAAGTCCAGAGCCTTCTTACCGCCGCGGGTGGTTGATACCCGCCCGGATTCCCGTGGCGGGACAGCCGTCCCGCCCCCCGATCCAGCGTAACTGCCGGGCCCCCTCACACGCCCCGGCCAACCTACGATGCGAGCAAGGAGGAATCATGAAGCATCTGTTACGGTCCCTGCTCAATGCCCGCATCTGGCGGGACCAACTCGGGCAGGACCTCATCGAATACGCGCTGCTCGCTGGCTTCGTGGCCGTCGCCGCGGGAGCCATGATCCCGCCGGTCTCCACCAGCATCAGCACCATCTTCAGCAAAGTCACCAGCTTGCTGACAGTGGCCGGCGGCTAACCCCCGCCAACACTAACGGGCGGAGCCGGAAGCGGCGCAGTCGGAGGCGCCTCTTCCCCTCCGCCCTTTTCCTTCCTCACGCATGCTGCATCGCCGGAACCCCTATCCCCGGCAAATTCCCCTCTTCATCAAACACCAACGGAACCGCCTCCCCGCTCACCTCCAATAACGGATTCCGCTCAATCTCCTCCCGCATGTTCTCGCTCAACCGCAAACTCGCCAGCTCCAGCGTGTTCCTTATCCAACCAATCCGCACGTCGCTCACATCCATCCGCCCAACCGTCGGCGCAATCCGTTCCAGACACTCCCGGTCGGTCGAAAAATGAATTGGCGTCCGCACGTTCGGCGGCGTCGAAGCCGTCAGCGAGTTAATCAGCGTCGGATGCCAGTCGATCACGCTATACAACCTGTCGTGGATCACATCCGCCATCCCGATCCCCACCGCGTTCCCGTAACTCAAGCTCGTCAGCGACCGCACAAAGATCCGCTCAATCCGAGGCGCCGTGTCCCAGACATTCGCCTCCCCGTTTACGCTCCGGTTAATTACCTTCGTATCCATCCCGGCGCCGCTGATGTTCTTCCCCATCTCGTCGATGATCAGAATATCCAGCGGCATCGGCACCCGCCCCATCCAGCTCTTGGTAAGTTCGAGTAACTCCTCTTCCCGCTGAATCAACCCCTCCGCCGGCACCGCCTGGATCTTCGCTGTATCGTGATGCGCATCCTCCAGCACCGCTAGCCCGCCGAGGATCTTCCCCGTCGCCAGCACCTTCGCCGCCGCGCTCCGGATGACCCGCTCCAGCCCCAGGTGGTACCCGAACGTGTGATACCTCTGCGCCCCGGCGAACTTCCCCAGCCCGATCGCCATCATCTTCGACAGCCCGCTCTCCAGTTTCCCGGCAAAATCCGTGTGCCACTTCACCCGGTTCAGCAGCATCACCGCATCCGCGTTATACGCGTTCCTGTCGAAAAAGACCTCGATGCCTTCCGCCGTCTTCCCCAGGCTCTCCACTTCGAGCGAACTCAGAATCGGGCAGCCCATGTTCTTCTCATCGATGCCGTAATGCGCCAGCACATCGGCCTGCCCCTCCGCCGTCGCCGCCCCGTGGCTCCCCATGGCCGGAAAAAGGAACGGCTTGAATCCGCGCGAGCTCCAGAACTCCACCGCCGCCCCCGCCATCGACGCGATGTTGCTGATGCCCCTGCTGCCCACCCCGATCGCCACCCGCGCGCCGGGTTTCAGCTTCGCGGCAAAATTCGACGCCGCGAGCTGCTTCAGCGTTTCTTCGCGCACATCGGCCAGGCGCAGGCTCGGGAAAAGTTGCCGGACGGGCAGTAAACGGGGAAGTTCCATTCCTTAAGCGTATCTCTCCTGAAACAAAATGGCGCGGCCCTCCACGTGCTCCCACGAATTACCG
>JAJYKC010000418.1 GCA_021788955.1 Acidobacteriota bacterium | reverse complement strand
GCGACGGCGGCGTTTGAACTTGGCCAGGAGCGGCAGGATTACATCCTGATGGCGCGGGCGCGGATTCTGCAGTGCATGGCCGAGCAGGCCAAACTCGAAGAGGGCATCGAGGAAGGATCGCATCCCGGGCGTCACGCGCAGCTTGCGCGCGAATATGCGCGCGAAGCGGTGGAGTTAGCCAAGCACACGCAGAACCGGTGGTTGCTGGCGCGGGCGCACACCTGGGAGGGATTGACGCTATGCCTGCCGTTCTTTCAGGCGCGCGAGGCGGCTTCGCAGTCCGCGAGCCTGGCGTCGGCGCTGCTCAAGCCCGACGATTACGACTATCTCTGGGATGAGTTACAAACGCTGAAGGCGAAGTTGCTGGTGACGGGCGGGCTCGATGCCACGCTGCGCGCGTGGTCGCAGGGCGAGGTGGGGGACAAGACGTTCCGGCAGATTGCGGACGAGTTCGCGGAACTGATTATTCCGAAGGTGTGGGAGCGGGAGGACCGGAAGATTGCACGGGTGGCCTCCCGTTTGTCGATTTCGCCGAAGAAAGTCCGGCGGATTCTTCACAAGGTAGGGTTACTGAAGGATCGGGCGGGCGAGTAACTAGAGTTCGAGTAAGTAACCCTTCTTCCCGACATTAACGGCGGTAGTCGGCCCGAGTTGCGCGGTGACGCCGGCAGCCTCGTGAATATGGCCGCAGAAGAAGTAGCGCGGTGGGTGGAGTTCGAGGAAGTGGGCGACGGCGGTACTGCCGAAGTGGCGGCCGGCGCCTGCGCGGTCGAGCGGGGTATTGCGCGGCGGGGCGTGGCAGATGAGGATGAGCGGCGACAGCGCGGCGAATGGCTCGAGATGCGCGGCGAGTTCGGCTTCGGAATACTCGCCGGGGGTGTGGAAGGGAGTGGGGTTCGAATACCCAAGGCCGGCGACGTGCCAGCCGTTCAACTCGATGCTGCGGCCGTGGAGGTTGTCCAGGTTGTAGCGCGCGCAGAGGTTTTCGATGTCGGACTCGGACTCATGGTTTCCGGGCAGGACGTAAACGTGCGGCGACCGTGCGGCGAGCAGAGCGCCCATGGTGTCCAGTCCCCGTGACCAGTTGCCCAGGTCTCCGGCGGCAAAATAGTAGTCGGCGTCGATTTTGAGGAGACGCTCGAGCGCGGCACGGTCCGAATGAAGATCGGAGAAGACGAGAAGCTTCATCGAGGTTCCGCGCCGTTGGAGGGTCTGGCGCCGTGTTCGGACCAGGCTTGTAACTCGCGGAAGCCGGCTGAGATTTCTTCCGGTGTCATCGTGCAGTGGCCGTCGTGGTGAACATACTGCTGGACGAATAAGTTACTTGTTCCGGCTTCTTCGGTGAGCGCGACGTAAGCGGCGGGAACGCGCGTTGGCACGATGGGGTCGTAAGTGGTGTGAATGGCGAGCATCGGATGGGCGATGCGGCCGGTGGGTGTGTACCAGGTTTCCAGATACAAGGCCGCGGCGGGGGAAGCGGCGTAGCGCTTCACGCCGTCGTTGAGAGCGTTCTGGTCGCCGGGCCAGTCGTAGATGACGGCGCGGTTGTCGAAGGGATTGCCGCCGGCCCGGATTTCGAGTTCCTTGACGACGTAGGTGATCAGGACGAGGCTTCCGGCGAGATCCTTCGTCGAATGGGCGCGAGTGTAAGCGAGGAAGAGTTTGGTTTTGTCCGGCGCGCTGTCGAGAGCGGACTGGACCTTTTCGACCAACTCCTTACTCATTTCGAAGTCCGCGGGGAAGTGCTCGGGTTCGGGGAGGACGCCTGGGTAGAGGTAGTTGAAGATGACGACTGAGCCGAAGGCGTCCTGGCCGATGAAGGACATGGTGGGCGCGAGAGGGCCGCAGAGAGGCATGGCGGCATCGTAGTCGGTGGGGAATTGCTCGGCGAGCATCATAGTGAGAAAGCCGCCCATCGAGTGGCCGGTGACGAAGGTATGTTTTGGGCGGCCGTATTTGGCGACGAAGTACCGCTTGAGGGATTGCGTGTCCAGGACGGCCTGCTCGACGGCCCATCCTCCGGCGGAGTAACCGGATTGGGCGAGAGCGGCGCCGGAGGCGGGGAAGACGGCGAGTTCTTCGGGCAGGGGTTTATCGGCTTCGAAGACGCCGGCTTTGGGGTTATAGCCGTGGCAGTACATGACGAGCGTGCCGTTCCAGTGATCCGGGATGTCGATGCGGAACTGGGCGCCATTGAGGGCGCCCATCTCCGTGGCGGCGTGCGCCGTGGGCAACAGAGTTAACGCGGCGATGACGAGTATCAGAGTTCGCATGGAGGTAGCTAAGTATACTGCATGGGCGCTGTCAGTAAGTAGAAAGCGTGACGCGGAGGACTTGCGGGGCGGAGGTGAAGTTGAGTCCCCAATCGGTTTGGTCGCCGTTCCAGACGCGCGTGCGATGAAAGACGCCGTGGTCGTAGGCGCCTTCTTCGACTTCGAGGAAGCGGCGCTGGCGGCCATCGAGAGTGGAACGGAAGTCGACACGGCAGAAATAGCCGGCGACGAGGAACTGATCCGGGGCGAGTTGGGCGACGAGAGTGCGGCCGATGGGTTCGGGATTGCCCTTGGGGTGGTTGCCGGGGCCGAACTGGGCGAGGCCGAAAGAGACGATGGCTTCCCAGGGTCCGAAAGAGAGGCGCTCGGAGGGATTGCCCTCGCGTTCGGCGACTGCCTGCAGTTTTCCTTCGTATTCGAGGCGGGCGATCTCGCGGTTCATCGGTTCGATGAGGCTGTAGTTGAGGGCGAAGGGAGCGAGAGCTTCAGCGTTGAGGCGCGCGGCGCCGAGCGGGGCGTTGGCGAATCCGGTGTAGTCGATGCCGAAGGGCGAGAAGCCGATGGCGCCGTGTCCGAGGGCGGAGAAGAAGAAACGCGCGGTTTGGGCGCCGCTGCCGGTTTCAGGGATGAAGAGAGGGTTGTCCGGGCGGTCGTAGTAATCGAGGATCTTCAGATAGCGCACGCTGTCGCGCATATAGATATCGGGGGCGAGTAAGTCAAGTGCGGGGGCCGTTACTTTCCAGATCGGGATGGTGTTATCGGTGGCTCCGCCGCTTTCGTAAGATGGCGGCCGGCCTGGCTTGAGCGGGTCGCGGAGGGCTGCGTTGACGTAGAGCGGGAGCGGATAGATGGCCTTGCCGGCGGCGGCGACGCGTTGGATGTAAGTGGAGACGGCCCAGGCCTGGAAGTATTCGCCGGCGTCGTCTCCGAAAGCGTCGTGCCAGTTGGCCGGGGGCGGGGAAGTGGACTTGTGGAAAGCGGCGAGCACGGTGGCGGGTGGAGGGGTTTCATAGATCCGCTCGGCAACGGACGAGTAGTCGCGGACTCCGCCCCAGACGCCGGGTTCGTTTTCGACCTGCACCATGATCACCGTGCGCTGCGGGTCGGCCTGTTTGAGATGGCGCATGAGGGCGCTGAAGGCGGCGATGTCGGCATCGAGCGAGGCCGAAGCGAAGGGCGAAGGAGAATCGAGGCGATGGTGGTTTGCGTCGAGCAGGAGCGGGTAGCGGGCGAGATCGTGCTTCATCCAGAGCGGCATGTAGTGGGAGCTGCCGTTTTTCCAAGTGCCGAACCAGAGGAGGACGAGGTGGACGTGGTGGGCGCGGGCCTCGGTGAGGAGGGTGTCGACGACGGTGTAATCGAAGCGGCCGGGGGAGGGTTCGAACTGTTCCCAGTAGACGGGCATTTCGACGGTGTTGGCGTGGATGCCGGCGATGGCGGGCCATACCTTGGGGAGCATAGCCGGCCAGGCGGAGGAGTTGTTGACCTGCGCGCCGAGGATGAGATAGGGGGCGTTGTCGACGAGGAGGGCGTGG
>JAJYKC010000417.1 GCA_021788955.1 Acidobacteriota bacterium | reverse complement strand
TCGAGCGGACTCGCCAACGACCTGGTCTACGGCGTCGCCGTCAAAGACGAGGAAGTATGGGTGGCGACGGCGGCCGGGGTCAATCGCTTTGATACGCGCACCGAGTCCTGGTCCATCTTCAACGAGAAGAATGGCCCTTTTGAGGAACCCTGGTCCTATTCCATCGCCTTCGGTAACGGAAATGTCTACATGGGCGTATGGGGCGGCGGCGTCATCGTTTACAATCCGGCCACGCACTCGTGGCGGCCCTACACCGACCCCGACGGCGAAATGGAAATCGTGCTGTATCGAAACCAGGGGTTAATCCATAACATCGTCAGCAGCGTCGCCTACAACGAGAGCACCGGCATGTTCTGGGCCTCGACTTACTTCGGCCTGAGCGGTTACGACGGCCGGAACTGGCACAACTATCTCACCAAGGATAGCGGCCTTGCCTCCGACTTCATCAACGCGGTCCAGTCGAGAGGCGACCTGGTATGGGCGTGTACAGACAAAGGGCTCAGTTGCCTGAACTACAAATCGAACGTCTGGACAAACTACCGGACACTTGGAACGGACGGCCGCGGAGAAATTGAAATTACCGGACCGGAAGGCCGCGAAAGCAAAACAGTAACCTCGTCGGCGCTTGCCCATAGCTACACCTTGAATCTCGATTTTCAAGGAGACGACGTGTGGGTCGCTACGGGGAATGGACTTAGTCACGGCATATGCCAACTTACAAAATAAAGGTGCAATGATGAACCAACTAAATACCGAAATACAGATGCCCATTTCCGGGGCGGAGGAACACGCGCCGATTGAAAAGAAGGCGATCACGGCTCCTTCCGCCCTGAATGAGGCCTACCACTACGCCAAGCCGTCGTCGTTCTCCCGCGGACTCCGGCTTAACATCAAGGGCATCACGTTCCTACTGATTTCCGGCACCGCGAGCATTGGCGATCACGGCGAGACGCTCTATCCTGGTGATTTCCGCGCCCAATTGTGGCGTACGTACGAGAACATTTCCGCCTTGCTCGCCTCCGAGGGCGCTACGTGGAAAGACGTCGTCCGGACCACTTGCTATCTTCGCGACATCGAGCGGGACTATGCGGAGTTCAACGAAATCCGCACCGCATTCTTCGCCGAAATGGGCTTGGATCCCTTGCCAGCGTCAACCGGAATACAGGCGATCCTGTGCCGTCCGGACTTACTGGTCGAAATCGAGGCCATGGCGATTTTCGAGTCGAATGCCACAAACGCCTGACAAACGGCGCTGCCGCCGGACTCCGGCCATGCGCATCCTGATTCCTCTGTTCGCCACCGCGACCCTTCTGGTTACGCGCGGGCTGTCTCAGTCCGCGCCGGCGGCCGGGAATCAGGCCCCGGCGCCGCAGGAACTGCGCTACGCCAACATGCCCCCGGACGCGGTTCCGTTTCGTGAATTCCGGAAGCCCTACCAACAGTGGTTCCTCTCCCCCGACACCCTCGCCTACTACGGCGCCGCACGTCTTGCCGCTGATGGCGACGCAGCAGGTCTCCACAGCGTCGATATCGGTCTTCTCGGACCTTTGGACACCAACAATCCGGACTCGGTCTATGGCATCGCCATG
This sequence comes from Acidobacteriota bacterium, assembly GCA_021788955.1. The sequence goes on along the minus strand of JAJYKC010000417.1, from coordinate 2,224 downwards.
CTCCACGGCGCGCAATTGGCGGTGGAAGAGGCCAACGCTTCGGGAGGCTACCACGGCACGCCGTTCGCACTCAAGATTCACGACGACCTCCCGCTGTGGGGCGCTTCGGCAATGGAAATCGTGAAGATGGATTTCAACGAACACGTCTGGGCGATGCTCGGCTCCATCGATTCCGCATCCACCCACATCGCCCTCCGTGCAACTCTTAAGCTTGAGATCCCAATCGTCGATACCGGGACCAGCGACCCGACTGTCACCGAGACGCGCATCCCGTGGCTTTTGCACAATTTCCCCGACGACCGCCAGCAGGGCTACGCGCTCGCCGACTACATCTTCAATCAGAAGAAACTGCCGCGCGTCGCGATCCTTCGCTCCACGGACCGCTATGGCCGGAAAGGGGACGAGATCTTTTTCACGGCCGCGCGACGTCTCGGCCGGCAACCGCTTCTCGAAGCGAAATTCGAACCGTCTGAGACGGATTTTTCGCCCCAACTGCGCCTCCTCGACAGCACCGGCATCGATGCGCTCGTTCTGTGGAGTAATGCCCACCAGGCCGCCCTCATTATGAAACAGATGCGCGACGCCGGAATGAAGCAGCCCGTGTTCGCGTCGAGCCGTGTTGTATATCCCGAGTTACTCGCCTCCGGCGGCCCCGCGGCGGAAGGCTTAGTCGCGGTGTCCCCGCTCGATGCGACACGCACGGACGCTAAATGGCGCACCTTCCGCGAACGCTTCCGCACTCGCTTCCACGCCGAGCCTGACGCCTACGCCTCCTACGCCTACGACGGCATGAACATTCTTATTGACGCCATTCGATCCGCCGGCCTGAATCGCGGCCGCATCATGGACGCGCTGCGCGCCCACCAGATGAGCGCGTACCAAGGGGTCAGCGGCCCGGAGTTCTTCGACTACACATTGAATAACATCGCGCCCCTCACAATGGTGGAGGTGCGTGGCGGCCGCTTCGTTTACTCGCCCGAACACCGCACCGATTGGGATAAGCCGGCCTCCGCCGCCCTCGTCCCCGCGCCCACTCAATTTCAACCCTGACACGACGTCTGATTCATGCCCTGTCCTTACGCGAAATCGTTTGCCGCCCTTTTCGCCGCCCTCGCGTCTCTGGCCGCGAACTCCGGCGGCGCCGGCGCGCAAACTGTCACCCCCTACGCCACCATCCCTTCGGGCCACGTCACCTATCTCGGCCCGGGTCGCGGCCACCAGGACGACCTGCCCGCAGGCGACGTCCGGATCGGCCTCCTGATTCCACTCACGGGACCGCGCAAGCCCGAGGGCGAAGCGATTCTGGCGGCAGCCCGCATCGCGTTAGAAGAATGCAAAGCCCCCGGCGTCTCCCTCGCCGTCGGCGACGAGACCGCTTCCCCTTGGGGACCCACCGCCGACGCCTTGATTCACCTTGTGATGGACGATCAAGTCATCGCGATCATCACTTCAGAAAGCGGCGCCGTGGCTCACCTTACCGAGCAGGTCGGAAACCGCATCGGAGTGCCGGTGCTCACGCTCGCAACCGACGCCACCACTACCGAGATCAATCTCCGCTGGCTCTTTCGCCTCGCTCCCAGCGACGCCGCACAGGCGCGCGCCTTCGTGGACGATATTTACTCCAAGCGGCTTTTCACGCGGGTTCTTCTTGTTACGGCGCGCGACCATGACGGCCGCGCCGGCGCCAGCGAGTTTCTGGCCGCGGTTCGCAACGCCGGAGCGCCCACTCCATCCACCTTCACTGTCGACACTCAAAAGCCTGACCTCGACGCATGGCCGGCTGCCTTGAAGCAGGCGTCCCCCCAGGCCGTCGTATTTTGGACCAGCGCCCCGATCGCGAGTGCGCTTCGAAGCCGGATGCAGTCACAGGCCACAGGCCTCGCGCTCTACCTCTCGCAAGCCACCGCCGACGGCTACGCGGAGCCGGACACGTACTTCTCGCAGACTTCCGATAGGATCTCCGGTTCCCAGGCCTGGACCGTCGCCTCGCGCCGAGTTGAGTCCGACCTCGCGCGCCGATTCTCGGAACTCTATCGCGCGAAAGTGCAGGCGAACCCGTGTCCGGCCGCGCTTGCAGCCTTCGACGCGGTCGGTCTCATTTGCGACGGCTTGCAAAAATCCGGCCCAAACCGCGCTCGCCTCCGCGACCGTCTCGCGGAAGTGACCGCTTACTCCGGCGCTTCCGGTGTCATTTCCTTTGACAACCAGGGCAATAATCGACAGT
>JAJYKC010000416.1 GCA_021788955.1 Acidobacteriota bacterium | reverse complement strand
AACCGCCACGCCCGCTCGCCCGTCTCCACCTTGTACGCCGCCAGGAATCCCCGAATCCCTTCGTCCCCACCCGACACGCCCGCGACCACCAGGTTTCCCACCACCAGCGGCGCCGACGTCGACCCGTAATGATGGTGCGAATCCGCCATCTCCACATCCCACAGCAGCGCCCCGGTCACCCGGTGCAGCGCCAGCAGGTGCGCGTTATCCGTCACCAGAAACACGCGGTCGCCCAGCACCGCCACGCCCCGGTTGATCCCCGACGACGCATCGCCCACCAGCCCCTTGCTCCGCGGCCGCGAAAACGCCCAGATCAGCCGCCCGCTCCGCGCATCCAGCGCGTAAACGGAATTTACCGCTGTCGCATACATCACTCCGCCCACCACCACCGGCGTCATCTCCAGACTTCGCCCCGCCGGAATCGGAAACGTCCACTTCGGCGCCAGCCGCGACACGTTCTCTTTTGTAATCCCCGTAAGCGTCGTGTACCGGTTCCCGCCCGTCACGCCGTGATAGGTCGGCCACTCGCCGCGCTTCGGCTCGCTCACCCTCTCCCACGGCACCGCGCCCGGCAGCGGCGCGCTCTCGCTCGGAACAATCCCTTCACCCGTCGCCGGAAGATGCGCCACAAACGCCAGCAGATTCTCCTCGTCTCCGGCCGTTGCTTCGAGCGCCGGCATCAGCGTCGCCGCATCCGGCCGCACCGACACATACTCGTCCGCCGTCAGCAGATGCAGCCTCCCGTCGAATCCCTGAAGCTGTAAATCGAAGTTACTCTCGTTCTTGATCAGCCCGCGTAACTTACTCCCATCTTTCATCTCCACCGTCGCCGCCTGATATCCCTCCTGGTTCAGCTCTCGCGGATTCTTCAGCGCCGTCTCGATCTCGGCGAGCGTCAGCCGCGTCCCGGCATAAGTTAAATCCGGACCCACCAGGCCCCCGCGCCCCCGGATCATGTGGCACTTCGCGCACCCGCCCTCGCCGAAGAAAAACCGCTCGCCCGCTTTCGCATCGCCACCAATCTTCGTCTCCGACGCCGGCTCCACCCGCGACCGCACAAACGCGACTAACAGCGCCATCTCCTCATCGCCCACCATCCGGAACCCCGGCATCCCCGCCTCCGGAATCCCGTCGCGGATGATCGCCCGCACGGACTCATCCGTCTGCAGCCTGTCCCGGTCGATGTCCCCGATGCCCGGCGCCCGTTCCCCGCCGCGACCGTCCGCCCCATGGCATCCCGCGCATCGCACCTCGAACCGCTTCCGTCCCGCGCCCACCGGATCTGCTGTCTGCGCCCACACCGCGCTCAACCCCGCGCAAATCACCACCGCCAGCCACCGCATCGTCACGCCCCTCACGGCAAAAACACCATCGTCCCGAAATGTTCCGGGACATGATTCGGATCCCGGTTCTGCACGCAGGTCGGCTGCCAGCACAGGAAATGCCGCTGCGGGTCGCCGCCCACCCCCTCGATCCGGTACAGGTTCACCCGCCACCGCGTGCCCGCCTTCACCGCCTCCGTCGTCACCGCGCTCAACGGAATCTTCGCCGCCGCATACCAGACCTTGTGCTCTTTATCGATCCGCGCCGCCGTCTTCCACCCGGACCTCCAACTGTGGTCGTAGCTCTCATGATCCAAGTCGATCGCCAGGTCGATCCAGTCCCCCGTCGGAGCAATCTCGAACTCCCGGTAATGCCGGATGTTCGTCCAGTCCGAACCGAGAAACATCTCCACCACGTCCCGGTCCCAAAGCTTCACCCGCGGCCCGCCGCCCATCGGAGGCAGCCACAGGTTCAGCACCGTGTACGGGCACTGAAACAGCAGGTATAAATCGTCGTCCGTCCAGAACGCCCGCACCTCGCTCCGGACCCCGGGATAATCCAGTTCCTGCGAGCAGTCCTTCACAATCTCCGCCCGCGCCGCCTTCTTCCACATCGCCGCCCCCGGGTCCACCGTCAACTCCGGCGACCCCGCCTCGTGCGGCGCCGAAATCGTCGCCAACGGCGGCGACGCCACGCACGCATTCTGAGCGGAGGCGATTCCCGCTGCGAGTCCGGACACAAGTAAAACAGCCGTCTTAAGCGTCATAGGCTTAGTCACCGGCCGCGCCCTTCCCGCCAACGGCCGCAAAGTATGCGCGCTAGTATGGCACAACTTGTTTCACTTGTCGATTCGCTTGTCTTTCCTGTCGGATCCCTGCGTTTCGCCCTACTTCACCGCCACAATCGAGATCTGCTCGAGCTCCGGCCATTGCCCCTCCGCCCCCCCGTCCGAATCAACTCCTGCATCTTTTCACCCGCCACGCGCAAGGCCCCCTGATCCGCCTGGGTCGGCCGCGGCTCGGTGTAGAAAATCCCTTTCGAGCGACTTCGAATCGTGCTCCCCGTCGCAGCGAATCAGTGACATGATGGATTCATGCCCAAGGCCCCGACCGGCTTCTCCCTGGCGATCGAGTACCACCGCGAGGTGGACGGCCGCTGGCTGGCCGACATCCCGGCGCTGCCCGGCGTGACCGCCTACGGGAGATCCCGCAAACAGGCAACGGTGGCTGTGCAGGCCCTGGCCCTGCGTCTGATCGCCGACCGGCTCGAGCACGGGGAAGCCGTGCCGGGCCCGATGAACGTCTCCTTCATTGCCGCCTAAGAAACCATCGCGTGGTTGGCCATCCACGAAGGCCAAGCAGGCGCTCGCCGCGTTGCTCCGCATCGGTTGGACGATAAAGCGCCAGAGCGGAACTTCGCACCGGATTCTCGCACGGCCCGGGTCGCCGGATGTGTTGTTCGCCTATCATGACCGGGTCACTCTCGGCCCTACAGCGATGAAGGTCTTGGCCAACAAGACCGGGCTGACACCGGAAGATCTGTAGTCGCCGTGCCGGGCCCTCGCGCCGGCCGAATTCCCCCAGCTACTTCACCGCAACAATCGAGATCTGCTCGAGCTCCGGCCAATGCCCCTTCGCATCCGCCGCCCGCACTCCCGGTGCAATCTGCTGCACCGTCGTCCGCGCCGGCGGCGCCGCCCCGAAATACTCCGCATACACGCCGTTCATCCGCGCGAAATCCCGGGCATCGTCCAGATACACGTTGCTCGCCACCACGTTCGAAAAATCCATCCCCGCTTCTTCCAACCCGTCCAGCAGGTTCCGCATCGTCTGCCGCATCTGCGTCTCCACCGTCGACGCGTAAACCCCGCCGTTCACGCCTGGAATGAAGCCCGACTTCGCCGAACAATAAAACGTATCGTCGGCAAACACGCACGGGCTCGCAGTCGGACTCGGCGCCATGTTCTTCGGACGCACCGCGCGCCGCTTCGCGAGATCCATCACCGCCACACCCGTAATTTCGATGTTCGCCCCGCCCGGCAACCCCGCCACTTCAATCGTCGCCCGCGCCGGCGTGTTCCCGAATTCGAAATGGCTCGCGTAGATGTGGTTCATCACCCCCATCGGAATCTTCGAAGTCAGATACGGGTTCACGAACACCAGATTCTCGAACCCCGCGCCAGCCGCCTTCAGCGTCCCCTCCAGCCGCTTCATCGCCAGCGCCACCTGCTCGCCCGGATCCGCCGGAATCTCCCCCGTCCGAATATCCCGCCCCAGATGCCCCGAAACAAACAGCCGGTCCCCCACACGCACCGCCGCAGAAATCGGCACGCCCGGCGTATCGTACCCATCCACGGCCACCGTCTTCTTCAACGCCAGGTCCTTCACCGCCACCGCGCTCATCTCCACGTTCGTCGCATGCAGAGCCGCCACGCCAATCGTCGAACGCGCCGGAGGCGCCGCCGAGAAAAACTCCCTCCACGCGCGGTTCAACGCCGCCTCGCTCGAATAATCCGTCAAATACAC
>JAJYKC010000415.1 GCA_021788955.1 Acidobacteriota bacterium | reverse complement strand
TCTTTCTGCGAGCCGCGAGAGACAAACCACGTGGCTATCGGGCGCAATCCAGACGTTCCTGAATAACGGTGCCGCTGGCGTGGGTTAGGGTCCATTTATGATTGGCCGATTACGACCGCCGGAAGTTAGTGGTTGCAAATTACTAGCGGGAAACGCGCATTCCGTTCGAGGGTGTAAGAGCCGTCGAGCTGGTGTGGGGGTACAAGGGACGCCTGGTGAGCATCCGGCTCAAGCGCGGTACGGCGTAAGGCACGGTGGTTTACTGCGTGCCGAAGTGGGGGCCGGTACGGGCGATGTTCTCGTCGCCGGAAAAGGAGTTGAGAAGGGTCATCTCCGACTCGATGATCAAGTTATCTTCGTCGAACACGCTATGCCGATTGCTGCCGGCGATAGGCTCGAGCGGGACGGGCGGCTGAACCATCCGAACGTCTGCACGTTGTACGATGTCGGGCCGAACTATCTGGTGATGGAGCTGGTGGAGGGTCCGACGCGGTGTTTTCCCCGGACGCGGCGTGGATTGCATTTTCGAGTGCCACGGCCTCAGGCGCAGCCATGCCGCTCCGCAAGGTGGATGTCACGGGAGGGCCGGTTCAAACGTTACGTCCGTCCAATTCAAGCCAGGCAGGTAGCTGGGCCACTGATGGAACCATCTTTTTCTCGAGTGGCAGTTCGAACGGTTTGATGACGCTGGCGAGCGCGGGAGGCGATTGCCAGGAGGTGACCACTCCGGACAGGAGCCCTGCTGAGATGGTCCATTTCCTGCGGCAGGCCCTTGCCGGCGGCAAGGCGCAGCTGTTCACGATCCTGAAGAGATTTGCCGCGGAGAATGCCAGGGTTGCCGTCTTGCGGCTTGGCACCGGGAAGTGGGAAACTCTGATCAACGGCGGATCGAATCCTCACCACGTTCCGGGAGGGTATTTCGTTTATGCGCGGTCCAGCTCGCTCATGCCGGCGCCGTTCGATCTTTCCAAGTTGAAGGTGACGGGGCCCGCGGTGCGCGTTCTGGCGGACCTTATGAGGGATTCAGAAGGCGGCGCGGCGCTGGACCGTTCGGATTTCCGGATGAGGTCTGAATGATGGACGAAGCGCAACGGAGAAAAGTTCAAGAGCTTTACGACGCCACGCTCGGCTGTACACCGAAGGAACGCGCAGACCTATTGAGCCGCTCGGAACCCGACGTCAAGCGCGAGGTCGAACGGATGTTGGCGCAAGCCAAGCCGCCGCTGGATCCCACGGCGCCGCTCGATCCCTCCAACGTCACTGCCACGCTGTTCGAGCCGGGGATGTTCCTGGGGCGTTACGAGATCGAGGCCATGCTGGGGGCGGGAGGAATGGGGCAAGTGTTTCGCGCGCGCGACACGCAACTCGGGCGCAGCGTAGCCATCAAGACATCGAATGAGATGTTTCGAGGCCGCTTTGAGAAGGAGGCCCGAGCGATCTCGGCCTTAAATCATCCTCACATTTGTACGCTGTACGACGCTGGACCGAACTACCTTGTCATGGAGCTCGTGGAAGGACAAAGCCTTGCGGCCCGGCTCAAAGAGGGGCTGCTGCCCCGCGAGGAGGTGCTGCGATACGCGATTCAAATCGCCGAGGCCCTGGCGGAGGCACACTCGCACGGAATCATTCATCGGGATCTCAAGCCGTCCAATATCATGCTGACGCGTCATGGCGTGAAGGTGCTGGATTTTGGATTGGCCAAAATGCTCAGAGAGCCGGGAATTACTGAAACGCGATCGATCGTCGGGACGCCGGCCTACATGGCGCCCGAACAGGTGCTGGGCGGCGAACCTGGCGCCGCCACGGATTTGTTCGCGTTTGGTCTGGTGCTGTACGAGATGGCGACCGGCAAGCTGCCGATTCCGGGAGCTTCGCTGGGATTAAGGCTGGCGAGCGGCATCGACGTTCCCTCGGCGGCGCTCTCCGAGCAACGTCCGGACATGCCATGCGAACTCGACGGATTGACACGAAGGCTGCTCGAGAAAGATCCGGCGCAGCGTCCCCAATCGGCGGACGAGGTTGCAAGGCAACTGAGGGCGCTGGCCGAGCCGATGGCGGCTTCTCCTGCACGTTCGCGATGGCGGCCGGCGCTGACAATCGGGGCGGCGATCGTAGTTGTGATGAGCGCGGCCGGGGCGTGGCTCTATCACGGCATTGAACAACGGAGATGGGCGTGGGAGGTAGCGATACCGCAGGCCACGGCGAAGATTGCCTCGGGCCAGCCGCTGGCGGGGTATGTGCTTTTGCTCCAAGCCGGGCAGATACTCGGGGGCGACGCTCAACTTACCTCTATGGAGAAGTCCGCGACCGAGGAGGTGTCGATTCGATCCGAACCGGAGGGTGCGAAGGTCGAGATTCAGGATTACGTCAAATCCGACCCGTGGTTCACGCTGGGAACCACGCCGCTAACGAAGGTTCGCGTGCCGAAGGGCTACTTTCGCTGGAAGGTATCGAAGCCGGGCGTAGGCGAGTATGTCTCGGCGCAACCTGAGGCGCCCTCGATCCGCTTTCCGCTTGCGGCGGCGAACAAAGGGGATGTGATGGTCCCGGTGCCAGCAGGCTATGTTGGCGAGTATATCGATTTCATCGGTTGGATGGCGGCGGAGTTACCGGCTTTTGCTATCGATAAGTTTGAAGTTACTAACGCGCAGTACCAGCAGTTTGTGGACCAGGGCGGATACCGCGATCCGAAATACTGGAAGGAAGAGTTCATGAAGGACGGCAGGCATCTGAGCTGGCGAGAGGCCATGGAGCTGTTTCGCGATCCCACCGGCCGGCCTGGGCCATCGACGTGGGAGGCCGGCCACTATCCAGTGGGGAAGGCGACCGATCCGGTCTCCGGCGTGAGTTGGTATGAAGCGGCCGCGTACGCGGATTTTACCGGCAAGAGCCTGCCGACTCTTATTCAGTGGTACGAGGTTGCCCCCGGAGACACTGCGGCGACGGCCGCCGCTGCCAGTAACTTCAATGGGAAGGGTCCGGCCCCGGTGGGCTCGTTTCCGGGCGTCGGCCCATACGGGACTTACGACATGGTCGGAAATGTCAGGGAATGGACGGTGACGGAATCGGAAGGTTCCCGATTCATTTTAGGCGGCGCGTGGGGCACGCAGCCCTATCAGGCGTTCGACCCGGAACGGCTGCCGCCGTTCGACCGGTCTCCCATGAACGGGTTCCGCACCTTGAAGAACGAGGCTCCGCTTCCCGCGGCGGCCCTGGCTTCAGTGGTTCCGCAAACGAGGGACTTTTCCAAGGAGAAGCCCGCATCCGACGAGGTCTTTCAAGCCTACGAGGGAATGTACGCTTACGACAAGAAGCCGTTGAATGCCGCTGAAGACGGCGTTGTCGAGGAAACGCCCGACTGGAGCAAGAGCAAGATTACGATAGACGCCGGGTACGAGGGACAGCGTCTTCCGATGTACTTGTTCCTGCCGAAACACGTCCATCCGCCGTTTCAAGCGATCCTGTTCTTCCCCAGCGCGCGCGTGGAGATGTTGAGCGACAGCCGGCACCTGGGTGACATGCAGTTTATCGACTACGCGATAAAGAGCGGCCGGGCGCTGCTATATCCGATTTACAACGGCACTTATGAACGTGTAAAGCGAGCTTTAACCATGGAAGGCGCGGCGGACGACCTCCAAATGACGATTCAACGGTCGAAGGAAGTGAGGCGCGCCGTGGATTACCTTGTGTCGCGGCCGGACATTGAGGCCTCCCGGCGTGCGTACGTGGGCGTGAGCATGGGGTCGGCGTATGGCGTGATCTTCATGGCGCTTGAAGACCGGTTCCGTGCGATTGTTTTTTTGGATGGCGGCTTCTTCCTGGGACCGGCGGCGCGGGGCAGAGATCAAT
>JAJYKC010000414.1:2173-3854 GCA_021788955.1 Acidobacteriota bacterium | reverse complement strand
CCAGCAAGCGTGAGGTTTATGCCGACGACTGATTCTCAACTTCCATGGTTCTCGCTGACGGGGAAGCACCAGCATGAGAGGGCCGCAGATCAAGCCCTGTGCGGAAGAGACTTGCGGTTGGATCAGCTTGGCAGCGGCGCAAACTGAGCTCCAGGGCGAGGAGGGACTTTTCGGAATCGGAGTCCGCGCATTGACCAGCGTCTAAGCGCGAAGGGATCAGAAGGCGTGGTACGAAGAGTTGGCCACGGTACCAGTACCGTAAGTACTTAATTGACGAATAACTCTCCGGTTCTTAATACTTAGCCGGTCTCAGACCGAAGGTCCGCCGTGGGTAATCACCACATCGACGACGATCAGCGAAACGTCAAGCGGACGGAGGATCTCGCACAGCGTGGAAACGGACTATGTACATACGAAAAGTAGAGCGGCGATATAAGGGGCGCCTTTACGTCCACTATTACCTGGTGGAGTCAGTTCACACAAGCCGCGGCCCCCGTCAGCGTACCGTGTATTCATTAGGGGATCTGAAGCCGAAGCCGGCTTCAGACTGGCTGGCCCTGTTCAAAGGAGCAGTAGAGGCGTTGAGCGAACCGCGGCGTATCACGCCCGGTCTCATTGCCGCCGCGCGCGCGAGGACAACGATTCAAACAAAGAATGCGCTCCCGTAAGCCCCCACAGTTGTGTTGACTTAAGAGCTTGGAAGACCTTGGGCGTTCGGTGGCGAGGCCGATGGTGTATGAATCTTTGAACGGGGATTGCGCCGGGAAACGCACCGGCGACGAAACGGCGGGCAGTCAGGCGTGTCGGGTGGTTTGGCGCGTTTCGTGCAGATTGAATTTCAACGCGCGGTCTCAAGCGGCCACGCGTATGGAATCCATGGACCACGACCACGCACGCACATCTGTACTGATCGGGGATGTTTTTCGGATCTGCGTAGCTGGTCTTCAGAAGATTTTGGAGGCGGACTTTCGAGTTGTGGGCGCGACGTGTGAGGCGAGAGAACTCGTGCGACTGGCGGGCGAGTTGCGGCCCGAGGTGATCGTAACGGATATCCTTATGCAATTTTCGACGGCGGACGAACTGGCGCGCCGGGTTCTCGCGGCAAGTCCCAACTCGCGCGTTGTCGTTCTTACGGGTCATCGGGATGCGTGGTCAGCCCGTGAAGGCATTCGGGCCGGGGCTGCCGCGTATGTGCTGAAAGACGACCCGGTTCAGGAACTGATCGGCACAATCCGGGCGGTGGCGCGCGGGCGGTGTGGCATTATCTCACCGGCGTTTGTGGAGGCAGGAAGCGATTGTGAGACGGTGGGCGTTCTCACGCCGCGCCAACTTCAAGTACTTCGCCTGATGGCGGAAGGACGGAGCCGTAAGGAAATTGCGGCGATTGTTGAAATTTCGATACGCACGGTGGAATTTCACAAGTGCGAACTGATGCGGCGGCTTGCGGTGCGCAGCAGTGCGGAACTGGTGGCGTTGGCAGTTCGCCACCGGCTGCTTGGGGCCGCGCCGGGGGCCGGCATCTAACCCCCGTTGGACGAGCCTTCGGGTTCGACATACACGGCGCGTAAAGGGATGCCAATTTCATCTTTCGATGTGCCGTGATTTCCGGCGAACTGAAGGTGGCGAATTCCCAACTGAGCCAATTCGAATCTGCTTTTTGTGCCGAGCTTTTCGTAGAGGC
>JAJYKC010000414.1:0-2163 GCA_021788955.1 Acidobacteriota bacterium | reverse complement strand
GACGGTTCCCTCGGTGATTGACAGTTCCGACGCGATTTCCTTGTTTTTCCGGCCCTCGGCGACGAGCCGCACGAGTTGGGATTGCCTGGGCGTGAGCGAGATCCGGCTGCAAGTGAGATGGCTCGCAGTGAGTTCTTTGTCGAACCATAACTCACCCTGATGAACCTTCTGCAGACACTTGAGAAGCAGTTCCGTGGGGCAAGTGCGCGGAAGGATACCCCGGACGCCTAATTCGATGGCCTGATGGGCCACCTCGCGGGGGATGGAGTGTGCCCATATGACGACGCGGCAGGCCGGCGCCAGTTCTCGTAGCTCGCGCAGGATGCCGATGTGGAGGGCCGGGGTCAGGCTGAGCAGAGCGATATCGGGGCGATGTTTCTGAACGGCGCCGACAATATCGCCGGAACTATTCACCGTTTTTGCGACCGCTATGTCTTCGGTGCGGCCGAAAAGAAAATTTATGGCTTCCGACACCGCCGGTTCATCGAAGTAAGTTACCAATCGCATGCGTACTGCCCTCATGCTCCGTGGCCGAAGCAGTTTCGGTGCGCGACCCTGGCTGCGCCGGGTGGCCAGAGAGGTGTTGCCTGGCGCTCCGGCGGGCGAAGGCGACCGCCATTGTGATAAGTGCTTGCAATTGAGTTGCCGCGACGACTCAATCGGTAACCGATGCGCGACGAGAAGTGGCTATCCATGGCCGTGGGTAACGGAATCCTTGTCCGTGAAAGTGCGTGGAAGCTTAGTTCACCGAATGCCGGCCATACACCGGATTTCTGCCTCTTGCGCACTCGCCGATTCCCTCCCGCTTCTGAGATGACTGAAGATGGCCGTGCGCCGCGTTTCGTGCGGTAGTGCTGGCACCGGGCGTGCTGCTTTTCCAGGAGAGCAGGCAGTTATGACTGCATGGGCTGGGAGAGCGGGGGTTCGAGCCACAGAGCGAGCGCCTGTGCAGCCTGCGCTGGCAGTCGATCTCGACGGAAGGCTGGTGAAGACGGACCTGTTTCTTGAGGCCATCGCCGGCCTGCTGAAGCAGAGGCCGTGGCGCATTTTCAGCCTGCCGATCTGGCTGCTCAGGGGGGTGGCTTATTTGAAGCATCAGGTGGCGAGCCGGTTCCCGATCGATGCGGAGACTATGCCCTATCGCGGGGAGTTGACAGAGTACCTGAAGTCCCAACGCGCCGAGGGGCGTACGATCGTACTGGCCACGGCGAGCGACATCCAGACCGCGCGGCGTATTGCCGACCATCTGTCCCTGTTCGACCTGGTCTTAGCCAGCGATGGCGTCACGAACCTCGCCGGGAAGGCGAAGCTCCGAAGGCTGGTAGAGCAGTTTGGCGAAAAGGGCTTCGATTATGTGGGAAACAGCCGGCGGGACATACCGGTATGGGCCGCGGCGCGGAAAGCGATTGTCGTGAATCCGAGCCCGGGGGTCCGCTTCGGGGTCGCACGAGTCGCGGATGTGGATCGCGTTTTCGAGGAACGCGGCAAGAGCCTGGGCGATTACCTCCGGCCGCTGCGCCCGCAGCATTGGCTGAAGAACCTGTTGCTCTTTGTTCCTTTGCTTGCGGCTCACCGGGCCGACGATCTCGCCGCAGTCGGGAAACTTGTGCTAGCGTACGTGGCGTTCGGGAGCGTGGCCTCGTGCGGGTATCTGGTCAACGACTTATTCGATCTGTCCGCGGATCGCAGCCATCCGACTAAGCATCGGCGGCCGTTTGCGTCCGGCGAGATGCCCCTCGGCTATGCATTCGCGATGATTCCGGTTCTGGCTGTGGCCGGCTTTCTCATTGCGATGTCTGTGTCGGGCCTGTTCGTTCTCGGGGTGTTGATCTACCTGACGTTGAGCCTGCTGTACTCGTTGTATGTCAAGCAGGTCGTGATTCTCGACGTGATTTTTCTGGCGGGTCTGTACACGATACGGATCCTGGCGGGAGCCGGCGCGGTTTTCATCCGGCCGTCGCAGTGGCTGCTGGCATTTTCCATGTTCCTATTTTTGAGTTTGGCGCTGGGGAAGAGGTATAGCGAGATTTCGTTGATGAGACGAGTCCAGGGCGACCACGCCCGAGCCAGGGGCTACGAGCTATCCGATGGCGATGTTCTGGCGGGGATGGGGATTTCCAGCGGTTATGTGGCGGTCTTGGTTCTAGCCCGGATTTCTCACCA
>JAJYKC010000413.1 GCA_021788955.1 Acidobacteriota bacterium | reverse complement strand
GCGGGCGGACTGTGAACGCACGCGTACCTTTCGATGAGCGGCTCGGGCCGGGGTTCTACCGGGTTCGGGCGGTGTATTCCGACGGGGGCGCGCCGTGGGAGTTTTACGAGAACGGATTCTGGGTGGCGGAGGAAGCTACGGTTCGCAGCGGCCCCCGGCTTGGAGTAAATGGAGACTTCCTGACACGCGACGGCAAGCCGTTTTTTCCGTTTGGCACGAATTACTTCAGCACGGAAGCGAACGGGTGGGATTTTTCCGGACCACGAAACGCGGCCGTGTGGGAGGACGATTTCGCGGCGATGGAGCGTCACGGGGTGAATTTCGTGCGGACCGGCGTGTGGGGAGGACACGCGCGTTTTCTGGAGGGGGTGGACGGAGGGGCGAGCGAGCGTTTTCTGCGGAATTTGGAAGCGTACTTACTTTGTGCTCGGAAGCACCATATTGCGGTAAACTTCACGTTCTTCGCGTTTACCCCGAGTCTGGAGAGGCGATTGTTCGGGCAGGCGACCGGCGTAAATCCGGGACAGAATCCGTATCTAAGTCCGGACGCGGTGGCGGCGGAGCGCGATTACGTCCTGTCGCTCGTAGAGCGGTTCAAGGACATCCCGTACCTAAGCTGGGACTTGATCAACGAGCCTAGTTTCTCGAATCCCGCGCGGTTATGGAAGGGGAACACGCCGAATGGGGACGCGGACGAAAGGATAGCGTGGAGTAAGTGGCTGGAGAAGAAGTATGGCTCGGTGGAGCGGCTGGCGGCGGCGTGGTCCGTGCCGGATTCGACGCTGCGATCGTTTGCAAGCGTGCCTTTACCAACGGAGGCGGATTTCTCGCCGGACATGGAGCACGGGCAAGCGGGGCAAGTGCGGGCGCTCGACTACAATCTGTTCGCCCAGGATGCGTTCAGCGGTTGGGTGAAAGGGACGATCGCGGCGATCCGATCGACGGGAAGCCAGCAGTTGATCGACGTGGGGCAGGATGAAGGAGGAGTGCAGAACCGCGTACTGAACCAGTTTTACGCGAGCGCGGGACTAAGTTTCACCACGAATCATACTTACCGCCAGAATGACGCGCTGTTATGGGATTCGGTCGCGGCCAAGGCGCCGGGTGTGCCGAACATCACGGGCGAGACGGGATATCAGCCGGTGATTCTGCCGGACGGGCGGTGGCAGTACGACGAGATGAGCGGGTTGCGGCTGATCGAGCGGAAGTGGGCGATGGGCTTCGCCGGCGGATCGAGCGGGGCGGTGTCGTGGGATTGGGACCGCGAGATCCATTTCGGACTTGAGCGAAGCGACGGGTCGGAGAAGCTGTGGGAGGACCGGGCGCGGGCGATGGCCGAGTTCGCCCGGCGCGTAGAAGGATATGCGACGGGGTTGTTGCCGCCTCAGATCGCGATCGTGCTGCCGCAGTCTCTGCAACTATCGACACTGGGCCCGTTGTCGGTGCAAGCGCAGCAACAGTGCGTGCGGGCACTGTATGGATACGCGCGTGGCGATGCCTATGTCGTCGGAGAGTACCAGACCGGCGCGTTAGGGACACCGAAGCTGATTCTTCTCCCCTCGCCGTGGGTGCTGAGCGAGAAAGCATGGGAAGCGATTTTGGCGCGGGTGCGCGCCGGGGCGACGCTGTTGGTAACCGGAAGGTTCGATCTCGGTCCGCACTTTGAGCGGACGGACCGCGCGAAGAGCTTGGGAATCGAGGGTTACCGGACGGGACGGCTTCTGACGCGGAGTGACGAGATCCGCTGGCCGGGCGGGAATGCCGATCTGACATACCCGGGAACCAAGACGGATTATCTCGATCGCGCTTATCTGCGAGGCAACGATACATTTCTCGAAAAGAGGGAGGGGGACGGGCGAATACTATTTGTGCCGCTTCCCGTGGAACTGAGCGACGATCCGCGCCCGGCCGGCGAGTTATATCGTTATGCGATGGGCGTGGCGAAGGTGGATTCCACTTACACGACGCCGATGAACGATGCAAATGTTCTGATTTGCCCGACGCGCTTCCCTCACGCGACGTTGTATGTGATTGAGGCGGGCTCGGAACTAAGCGAGGTGTCCTTCCGCGACAGACTGAGCGGAACAACCACGACGGTACGGGTTGAGCCGGGCGGCGTGGCGATGAGGCTGATCGGCGAGCACGGGCAGGTGCTCGCAGCGTATCCGGAAACACGGTGAGTCGAGGTTCGACGAGGTTGAGGACGGGGTCAGGGAGTTCGCAGGCTTCAGCCTCGCGGTCGCGGGGAGCCGGGAGGCGGACCCATTTTTTGTGAAGGGCGTCGACGCCGGTAGCCAGTGCTGCGATCCAGACGAGGACATCGTGGGGATTTCGGCGTCTTCGGGTAAGCCCGCGGCAAGGGTGGGCTGCATGTTTTTGCCCGTTTCGAGGATTAGGACTAAGTCGAGATTGGATCCGAATGGAGCCCGGGCCGAGGGGGAGTCTGCGGCGGACATTTACGGGCACGAAGATCCGGCCTTGGGCGGTGATGCGGGATCCATGTCTTTCCCGAACCGGAGGCGCACAAGATTTTCATGAGTATGATCCCGCCGATTCCCCTTTTTATGTCCTTCGCGGCCAAAGCCAGGCTGGGTGCGAGACGTTTCGTAGCGGGCGTCTTACTGAGTGGTGACGGATTTGTGTAGAAAGGTCGTGCGGACAGAATTCAATTGCGTGAAGCGGGCTCGGGCGGTGAGCGCGGTTCAGTAATAGATGACGAAGGCGCCGTTGGGGCGGGCGATAACGGCGGGGAAGCTCCAGACGGGGACGTTTGGGGCGTGGCCTTCGGGGCCTTCGGGATGGCCGGAGGGGTCGAAGAGTTGCCAGGCGAGCGAGCCACCTTTTTTCCAGCCCATGCCTTCGGTCCAGGCGAGGAGGGTTTCGCCTTGGGCGTTGCGAGCGAGGGCGGGATAGCGGCGGGCGCCGCCGGGGCCGGGCGCGGGAGTGGGCGGAGTTGCAAGCGAGGTGGGGGAGAAGTAGACCTGGCGCTCGGTTTCCCATGCGGCTTCGACGACGGAGGCGGAAGCGGCGAAGGCGGAGGAACTCATGACGCAGGCACCGATGTTCCATTCGGCGGCTTTGCGGCCTGTAAACGTTGCGCCGGAGTCGCGGGAAGTTAGTAAGTACATGTCGCGGTGGACGACTTCCTGGGCAGAGCGGAACAGGACATAGACGGCGCCGTCGTAGGCGTAGGCGTTCATACCGCAGCAGCCGCAGGCACCGACGGGAGCATCCCAGGCGACGCGGGGCGTTTCGAAAGTGGCGCCGTTATCGCGGCTGCGGGCGAGCCAGACGCGGCGGCCGGCTTCGCCCTGGGTGTTGGGGAGTGGGGCGTGCCAGAAGACGTAGACGTTGCCTTGGGAGTCGGCGGCGAGGGCTCCGCCTCCGTCGATGGCGGGGTTGGGGCCGCTGACGTCGCGTTCGGGATCGAAGGCCTTCGCGCCGGGGAGGAGGCGCGTGTAGATCATGGCGGAAGGGCGGTTGGCTAAGTTCCAGGCGACGTGGATGATTCCGCCGGGCGCGAGGGCGAGGCGTGCGCCGCGGATGCTGCCGACGGCGATGGCGCTGCCGGGCTGGCTGTTGACACGCATAGGGGCGGACCAGCCGGAGGATTGGGAGTGGACGTAGTAGAGGTCGCCGTGGCCCTCATCGCCGGTGTAGTAGACCATGTGGACGACTCCATCGGGGGCGACCACGGTGAGAGGTTGGATGCCGGAGGCCGGGACGCGCTGAACGTCGACGTGGCCGGAGAGGCCGGCTTCGACGTCCCTGTCGACCTGGCGTCGCGTGGATCGGCCACCATCGGCGGGATGGTGGCGACGAACGCCGGCGGGCTGCGGGTGCTCCGCCACGGCTCGATGCG
>JAJYKC010000412.1 GCA_021788955.1 Acidobacteriota bacterium | reverse complement strand
GAAAGAACTTGGTGGAGGCGGCGGGAGTCGAACCCGCGTCCGAGAAAGCCCGTCCTGAAGAGAACTACGTGCGTTTCCGGTCCGGCATTTGTCGGCCGCTGCCTGTTGGACCGGCAGGAAGGCAACGGCTTAGCCCGGTTGTCGTCAGCCTCACGCTACGAGCAGAAGCGCTCTGGCCCAATCCCGCGAAAATGACGCCCCTTGGAAAGCCCACAGGCGAACTCTCCGGAGCGGCTACCTAGTTAATTAGGCAGCGTAAGCAAACTGCTGATTGGCAGTTATGGTTTCCGATCGTTTTACGGGAGCTCGGAACCCGGCACGCCTCTTCACTACGATTCAATCCCGTCGAAACCGTGGCGCCCCCTTGAACACCTACTATGATGGTAACACCGGCTATGAGCACCACCGCTCCGAGCACCGGCGCCACCACCGGCGAAGGCACCGAACACACGCCGATGTTCCACGTCGTCCTGCTCGACGACAACGATCACACCTACGACTACGTCGTCGAAATGCTCGAGCGCATCTTCTGCATGAGCTCCTCCGACGCCTTCCAGCACGCCGTCGAGGTCGACACCGCCGGCCGCACCATCGTCATCACCTGCGAGCAGCCCGCCGCCGAGTTCGCACGCCAACAGATCCACGGCTACGGCGCCGACTGGCGCATGCCCCGCTCCAAGGGCCCCATGTCCGCCGTCCTCGAACCCGCCCCCCAGACTTGACAATCCCTCCAAATCTGCCGCTAAATCGTTATCAAGAGTCTGGAGGATTCATGTCTCATCGCCTTCTCGCCGCAGCCATGCTCTGCGCCCTCTCCGCCGCGGCCCAAACCAAACCCGATTTCACCGGCGCCTGGAAGCTGAACGCCGCCAAAAGCGACTTCGGCCAGATGCCCGGCGTCGATAGCCGTACCGACGTCATCGCCCAAACCGCCGATACCCTCACCGACAAAGTCTCCGCCGAAACCGAGGGAGGTCCGCTCGACCTCAACCTCAACTACAAACTCGACGGAACCCAGACCGTTAACCAGTTCCAGGGCAACGACGTAAAAAGCAAAGCCAAATGGGAAGGCGCAACCCTCGTCGTCGATTCCGAGTTCTCCTTCAACGACTCCGACATCCAGTTCGAATCCCGCTGGACCCTAAGCCCCGACGGCAAAATCCTCACTATGGCCACCCACATCAATTCCCCCATGGGCGAGGCGAACCAAAAGTACGTTCTCGATAAACAGGATTCCACCGCCGCCGCGTCCCCCGCGCCCGCGCCCGCCCCCGCCCCCGCCCCCGCCCCCCCCCCCCCGGCCCCCGGCCCTCATCCCAACTTCTCGGGCAAATGGAAACTCGACGTCGCTAAAAGCGACTTCGGTCCGCTGCCTCCCCCCGACAGCCGTATCGACACCGTCTCTCAGGACGGCATCACGCTCAAGGACGCCTACGTTCAGACCGGCAGCGACGGCGACGAGAAAGGCGAGCTCAACTACACCACTGACGGCAAACCCTGTCAGAACAAGTTCCGCGACAACGATATGACCGGCACCGCCGTGTGGGACTCCACCGGCCTCCTCATCGACAATAAGCTCAACTTCGACGGCAACGACATCGAAGCCAAGACTCACTGGGAACTTTCGCCCGATGGCAAGATCCTCACCGTCACCGCGGACCTCAACACGCCGATGGGTGAGCTACAGGAAAAGCTGCTCTTCTCAAAGGAATCCGACTGATCCCGCCGCGAACGCGGCGCCGCTTCAGTCTTTCTCGGCCGGAAACGTCCGCGAGATCAGATCGTGGAACGTCAGCGTTTCCTCTTCCACCATCGCCCACGCCAGGCCCAGCCCCGCCCCGGCGAAGCTCACCAGGAACCCAGCCAGCGCGCGCCGCGCACGCTGGACCCGCGTCGGCTTCCGGCCATTGAACGCCGTCACTCGAAGCCCCATCCAATGCTGGCCCGGTGAGTCCCCGTTGCACCACACACACAGGACCTTGAGCGCCACCGCGATCGTCCCCGCCGCCACGCCCAGCGCGATCAGCCCCGGGCGTCCCGCAGGAACAAAACCAAGCCACAGCTTCACCACCGCCAGGTACAACCCGATCGCCGCCAGAATCACGCCCAGGTCGAGCGCCAGAGCGAAACTTCGCGCCACCCTGCTCCCTACCGCCGCCTCGCAGTCGATGTGCCTGGACATCTCCCGCGGATGCGCCGCAGGCGAGGCGGCCGGAAACTCGAACTTCTGCTGCGAAACTTCAGACCGCGGAGAAGTTTGCGACGCAGCGCGCTCCTTGCGCGCCTTCGGCCCTGCTTCTTCCCGGCGCGCTTCCCGCAGCCCGGCGCGGCTCTCGCGCCCCGCCGGTTCCGGCTGCAGCGGAAAAAGCGCTCGCTGGGGATTGCCCACAAGACGCAGGTTCGGGGGTGCCGCTTCCGGGGACGGCCCTGGTTCAGCCTTCGGTACCGGAGCAAGCGCCGGCGCAGTCGCCTCGCGCGTAAAGAAAATTTTGGAAGCAGTGTCCGGCTCGAGCCGGCGTCCGCACCGCTGGCAGCGATGCTCGTCCCCGCTATTCTCCGAGCGGCAGTAGGGGCAGGTGATCAAAGCGTTCTTGTCCGTTTCGCGCGCGCCCAAAGACGCACGGGTTCGTCCATCGCCGCCGGTCCCGCCCCTCAGCTTCCCGGCCTTGCGATGCGTTTCCTATCCATGCTACCGTTTGCGGTTGAAGCTCCTTCCCGCTAAGCTTTGCCCCCGAAACGGTAACTTGATCGGGCACGCGGGCGAGCGTACCCCTCATCCCTTACGTAACATATTCACCTTGAAATGTCACGGACTTTTTGCGCTTCGCCTCCTGCTCCGGCTTCTTCTGGTAGCCGGCTTCGGACCCGCCTGGGCGCAATTGCCCAACTTCATGCCCCCTCCCGCTCCCCCGCCCGCACAGACACCGAACCCCAGTAACCCCAACGTCAAATATAAAATCCCCCACCCCGACGCCCCCGACGTCAGTCACGTCATCATCGGCGCCATCGCCCAGGAAACCAACGGACCCTGGCGCCTCCTCCGCGGCAAAGCCCGCGTCGAAACCGCCGACACCCTCCTCGAAGCCGACGAGATCGACTACAACTCCGACACCGGCGATGTCATCGTCCGCGGCAACGTCCTCTACGAAAGCTACGTCACCGGCAACAAACTCCACTGCGACCACGGCGAATACAACGTCGACACCGAGAATGGCCACTTCTACGACGTCACCGGCGAGTCCCCGTCCAAGGTGCAGGTCCGCCCAGGCATCCTCTCCACCAGCAGCCCCTTCTACTTCCAGGCCAAATGGGTCGACCGCATCGCCGACCGTTATATCCTCCATCAGGGCTTCATCACCAACTGCAAAATGCCCGACCCCTGGTGGACCCTCAGCGGCCCCAAGTTCGACATCATCAGCCAGGAACGCGCCATCGCCTATCGCGCCGTCTTCCGCCTCCGCAACATCCCTCTCTTCTACCTGCCCACTTTCTATAAACCCCTCGGGAAGCAACCACGCAAAAGCGGCTTCCTCGCTCCCAATCTCGGCATCGCCAGCCAGCGCGGCTTCATGTACGGCATCGGCTACTACTGGGCCATCAATCGCAGCTACGACCTCCTCTACCGCCCCATCTACTTCTCCCAGCGCGGCCTCTCCAACTACGCCGACCTCCGCGGCAAAGTCCACCCTGGCACCGACTTCGACCTCCAGGTCTACGGCGTACAGGACCGCGGCATCATGATCGGCAACACCCTCCAAAAACAGGGCGGCTACGAAATCGACTTCGTTGGACGGACTGAACTCGGCGATGGCTGGGAGGGTCGCGCCGACGTAGACTACTTAAGTTCTTACCTTTTCCGCCAAAACTTCACCGAAATCTTC
>JAJYKC010000411.1 GCA_021788955.1 Acidobacteriota bacterium | reverse complement strand
TGTCAAACATTGCGGGTAGTGTGCATGGACATGTGGGCCGCGTATGCCAAGCTGGTGCGGGACCACGCCCCCAACGCGCAGATTCTGTTTGATCGCTTCCACATCGTCAAGCACCTTCACGAGGCGGTAGATGCGACCCGCCGTGAGTTGTGGCGACAACTCACTTCCAAAGAGCGAGTCGCCTTCAAAGGAACCCGCTGGTTGCTGCTGAAGAATCCGTGGAATCTGAACCACGATCAGCAGGATCGTCTCTCGACGCTGGTGCGCTGGAACACGCCCCTGGTGCGCGCCTGGTATCTGAAAGAGGCCTTTCAACTGTTCTGGAATTACCGGCAGCCGGCGGCGGCCAAACAACACCTGCTGAAATGGATGAACTCAACCATGCGGTCGAAACTGGAACCGTTCAAGAGATTCGTACGCATGCTGCGATCCCATCTCGATGGGGTTCTGGCCTGGACCAAGACTCGCGTCTCCAACGGCGCGGTGGAGGGTATGAATAACAAGATCAAATCCATCAGCCATCGTTCCTTTGGATTCCGAACCGCGCAGAACTTTATTGCGGCCATCTATCACTGCTGCGCCCGTCTGCCGCTGCCCGTCGAACGCTAATTACACTTTTCGGATAGGAGCCAAACATTCTATGTCCATGAAGTAAGCGCCGGGTAGCTGGCGATTCAGGCCGGACAAATCGAACCATTCCAGCGTATATAGTTAACGGACACGGCAACACGCCGCGTCGATCACACCACCGGACGGCAGTTCGGCCGCACAGCGGCGATCGGTCGTGGGTGGTCTTCGAAGGAGACCGCTCATGCCCGATCGCGATGCCGCACTCGACGAGGCCGTCCGCGAGATTGCGCCCATCCTGGCCGATGCTCTATTACGGGTTATGCTTCCGGAGGAGGCCGGCCAAACCGTTGACTTCATGGAGACAGAGAGCACTCATGTGACTGCTGGTTAACGCCATGAAGACCGAGACCGAAATTCGAGAACAGATCGAGGGCCTCCGCAGCCTCACAACGGGGCAACTCAAGGAAAAGTACCGCGAGGTGTTCGGCGAGGATTCGCGGTCCAATCATAAGCAGTTCCTCTTCCGCCGGATCGCCTGGCGCATTCAGGCGAACGCATGGGGCGGACTCTCCGAGCGTGCCCGCCGCCGGGCAGCCGAAATCGCGGATGACGCCGATCTCCGCATCCGCGCGCCCAAGAACTTCCTCAAGGACGGAATCGACGAGACGCGAACGGTGGAGGCCCGCGTGGATTCCAGTGCCGATCCCCGGCTGCCATTGCCGGGCAGTGATTTGATACGGAGATACCGCGGCCGCGACATTATCGTTCGCGTCCGCAAAGACGGATTCGAGCACAATGGCCGCATATACACCTCCCTCAGCAAGGCCGTAACCGATGCGACGGGAACGCGGTGGAACGGGTTCGCATTCTACAATCTCGGCCATAAGCCTGGAGCAAAACGTGACGAACGGGAATAACGGCAAATCGGCGGCGGCGCAGCCGCCGAACCTGCGCTGCGCCATTTATACGAGGAAGTCCACCGAGGAAGGGCTCGATCAGGACTTCAACTCCCTTGATGCGCAACGCGAGGCAGGCGCTGCCTATGTCCGGAGCCAAGCGGGTGAAGGTTGGACCTTGCTGCCCGACCAGTACGACGATGGCGGCTACACCGGCGCCAACATAGAGCGCCCCGCCCTGCGCCGCCTTTTGACGGACATCCAGGCGAAGAAGCTCGATTGCGTGGTGGTCTATAAGGTGGACCGCCTCAGCCGCTCCATTCGTGATTTCGCGAAGATCAGGAGAATGACGTGAACACAGATGAACTGAAACGCTTCGTCGCCCTCGAAGAACGCCGCCGGCAGCTTGAGGCCGAGGTCGACACCATCAAAGCCGAAGCCACCGAGCTCGAACAGCGCCTGCTGCCCCAGTTCGAGCAGGAGGGCTTCGAAAAGATCTCCATCGATGGCCGCACCGTGTACGTCGAGCGGAAATTGTGGGCCAAAGCCAAAGACGGCAATAAGCCCGCGGTCTGCAAGGCGTTGAAGCGCGCGCGCCTGGGAGATTACGTCGAGGAGACATTCAACACCAACTCCCTCAGCGCCTACGTGAGGGAACTGGATCGCGAGGACCGGCCGCTCCCGCCGAGCCTGCGCGAGGTCCTGGAAGTTAGCGAGGTTTTCAAACTCAGAACGAGGAGAAGCTAATCATGGCAAGCAAAGAAATCGTGAAGAAGAACAGCGAAACTGCCGTCAGCCCATTCGTCATGTTCGGCACGCCGATCACGGACATCCGCGACGCGGTGATCGCAAACCTGGGCGAAGGCGAAATGAACGCCGCCAATTTCGAGCGCATCAAGGTCCCGGCAGGCGGGGGCACGGCCTGGACCGTGCAGGGACTGGACGGCGAGGAAATCGAAAAAGAACTCGCCGGCATCATCGTCGCCTGGCGTGACACGCGAGCGTACTGGAGCGTGCCCATGGAGCAGTCGGACGGCAACATGCCGCCGGATTGCTACTCACTCGACGCGCGCACTGGCGTCGGCAAGCCCGGCATCGAGTGCCACAAGTGCGAGTTCGCCAAATTCGGCAGCGGACCCAAGGGCGAAGGCCAGGCCTGCAAGCTCGTGCGGCAGTTGTTCCTGCTCCGGGAAGAGAACCTGCTGCCCGAGATCGTCAGTCTGCCGCCGAGCTCCATCAAGCCGGCGCGGCAGTTCTTCATGCGCCTCGCCTCCAAGGCGGCGCCTTGCTACAGCCTGGTCACGAAGATCGGTCTAGAGAAGACGAAGAACGCTCAGGGCATCGTTTACTCGAAGGCCACCTTCACGTCGGGCGGGCGGCTGACGCCGGAGCAGACCGCGCGGGTGAAGGAGTACGCCGCCATGGTCCAGCCGTTCCTGGCGGCGGCTCCGTCTGCGCCCACGGCCAAGGATATCCACAACAGCGAAGGCGAAGTGATCTAAAGCAGCGGGCGCGGCGGCGAACCTCGCGCCCGATTTACATTTTCGGGAGAGTGGATGGCCGAACCAATCGCCGAATTCTTCCGCCGCTTGCACGGGGAGGAAGCATTCGGCCATCTCATCGTCTGGACTCGCCAGGATAAGGTGACGCGCGCCTTCGACCTTGACGCCGGGGGCGCGCTCGCCTCAGCAGCCGAATACAGCCGCCAGCGTGCGGAGGCGTGCGACGTGTACGCGGCCGTGGGCCTGCAGCGGAGTCCGCCGGCCGGGAGCGGCCGCGGCGGGGAAGATGGCGTTTGCGCCGTTCCCGCCGTCTGGGCGGACGTAGATATCGCGGGACCGGCGCATTCCTCCAAGGAACTGCCGCCAACGGAACAGGATGCTTTCGCGCTCATCGAGGCCGTCGGGCTTCCGCCGTCGATCGTCGTGCGCAGCGGCTTCGGGTTGCAGGTTTACTGGCGATACAAAGAACCGTGGCTCCTCGAAACCGCTTCGGATCGCGCGGCGGCGAAATCACTGTCCACACGCTTTCAGGCGCTGTTACGGCAACTGGCAAAATCACGTGGGTGGGGCCTTGATTCGACGTCGGATCTCTGCCGCGTGTTGCGCGTGCCGGGCACGTTCAACCGGAAACTGCCGCCGGATATCCGGCCCGTAACCGCCGAGTACCGCGAATGCGCTTACAACCAGGCCGATCTCGAAGAGATCCTGGAAGGCATTGAAGATCCCGGCCCTTTGCTTCCGCGCCCGGAGCCACAGGAGTCGCTCCCGCCGGCGCAGCTCCCGCTGATCCTGGAGGGCTGCCCCTGGATGCAACACTGCCGGGACGACGCCCGAAACCTACCCGAACCGGAGTGGTATCGGATGATCACGGTGGTGGCGCGGTGCGAGGACGCGGAGCGCTGGGCCCATGAATTGAGCAAGGCGTACCCCCGTTACAACCGCCGGG
>JAJYKC010000410.1 GCA_021788955.1 Acidobacteriota bacterium | reverse complement strand
CTGACGGGCGCTCCGATGGTGCCGCCCAACTGGGTGATCTGCGGCGCCGGCGCGCCCCCGGAGGTGATGCCGCCGGGTGTGTTGCCCGCACCGGTGCTCACGAGATTCACCGCAAACTGGTCTTCGACGGAACGGTCGAGCAGGGCGAAGACGACGTGCAGCAGGACCTGTTCGTCGGCGCCCTGCGTGTCCAGCGTGAGGTCGTTGACGACCGTCTTGGCGAAGGGCGCCGCCAGGGCGGCCACGCGGTCTCCGATCTGCTTGGTCGGCACATGCCCGGTGATCGACAGCGATTCCCGCGCCGACTGGACCTGAATCTTCAGTCCGGGGAAAGTCTCGCTGTAGAGCTTGCGGAGCGGATCCAGGTTCAGCTCCACGGTGATGTTGTAGAAGCGCTTTTCTCCGCTCTTGCCCCACACGATCACCGTGGCCGTTCCATACGACTTGGCGTGGAGGAGGACTTCCTGGTGAGTCACCGGACTGGCGTCGACGATATCGGGGTTGCTGGTGGAGAGCTGGCCGATCGAGGCGGAGAAGTCCAGAACCATACTCTGGCCGACGGTCATCGAAAGGTCCTCGGCCCCCGCCGAACCGATGGTGCAGGCCCAGGCCAAAACCCAGAGCGCCGCCGAGGGAGGTTTCCGGTGAGAACGACACGAGCTCATCTCAGTTGCCCTCCGTCTTGGCGCCGCCGGAGAGGACTTCAACGCTGCGCTTGTTGCCGCGGAAGACGACGATCTCGTCCGGCGGCGGGGCCTTCACGACTGCCGGCGCCGCTACGCGCCGGATCATCGGGTGAGAATCCCGCACTTGCGGGGGAGTTGGGGGCGCGCTCCGCAGGTCATACAACTGGGTGATCTCGGTGCCAGGAGTCTTCTCGATGAGCTGGTCGCCGGGATTGCGGAGCACGAGTTGGATGCGGCCGTCACTGGAGGCCAGGGTGAGGACTTCAGCTTGTGACGGGTTTACAAGGAGGGTCACGGTTGGAGCGGGCATGGCCTTGCCGGCGGAATCCGCCTGCATGGTCGTGCCGGCCGAGAGCACCAGGATGTTCTGCAAACACGTCGTGGTGATCATGCTCGCCGACTGCGGGGGATGTCCGGTTACCAGGACGTCCACGCGCATCCCCGGCAGGACAAAGCCCGCCACGCCGACGACGTCATTTACGCGGACCGTCACCGCCCTCATGCCGACCGGGATTACCGGAGCGAGTCCGAACCCGCTGCCCTTTGGAGCCAGGCGTCCGCTCAATACGGGCTCTTCGGCCAGAATGTTGCTCACCACCGGCCGGTCCACGACGTCGTCGATCCGCGAGAAAGCTCCGTGGGGGAAGGCGCTCGCGGGAATTTTGCCCAGATGGACGTCGGAGGCTTTGATCGCGATGCCTACATTCATTGCCCGCGCTGCCAGCACGATGTCTTTCATGTCCGCCTTGGACGTGGCGTGCGAATGACCCGCCCGAGCCAGTTGGTAGAACGCCGCCGAGACGAGCAGCGCAAACACCAGGCTGATTGCCAACACTGTCAGAAACCGGCGATCCATGGATCCGTGTTTTTCCTTCCCTGTGGATGTAATTCGGCAGATGACCCGATAAGCTTTAGGCCCCGGTCAAACTGAGACAAAACCCGATAGCGGCGGCAGGGGAGAGACAGATTTGCACGCTCATCGCCCCCGCTTCTCTTCGGCTTGTGGGGCAATGCCCCGGCGAAGAAACAGAAGCGATTGACCGTCGTCAGCGGAGAGGCGCCATTGTTTGTCCTGTTTTAGTAACTCGCCTAAGGGCCAACTGACCGGCACCAGCGCGACATCAAAGCGGTACCGGCGCATTAGCTCCGGCCAGCGGTAGTTGGGGTTCATGAGAGCCAGATAATCGCGGCCCAGAGCTTCGCCGTAGAAGTCACTCCGGCCGTCGAAAAATACGTGTTCGGCAGGGTAGAAACGGAAGATCAGGTAATCGCCCCATTGGTCACTGGAAAGAACCCTATGACCTTCGAGTAAGTCAGGATGGGCGTTGACCATCGCGACCGGAAAGGCACGCGCGGGGAAATCCTGCGGCCAGTTGCCGGGGGGCACGGCGAGTAGCAGGAGCGAAACCGCTACGGGCAGCCACGGACTTACTCTTCGGAAAGGATCGCACAGGTCAACGCCGACTTGCCGCAGGATTCGCGTGACTGAGCCGGCGCCGGCGTGCTGCGCCGACTCACGCCACCAGGCGTCCAACTCCGGCGCGATAGCGAACACGGCTGTGACCGCATATAACGGGATGTGCCGGGCCCCGGAGAGCGAGAGATGTCCGAAGCCGAGCAGCCACAGCGGTTCGACGAAGCGGCGGCGGAGGATCAACCAGCCGGCGACGAGGATTCCGGCCAGCAGGAGCGCTTCGTAATATCGCTCGTTCGCGCTGCGGAACGCGGGCGCCTGAAATTCCTGGACCGCGGTGCGGATCCAATCCGAGCGCAGGTAGCTCCAGACATGCTCGTGGAGTTTCCAGCCGTAGGGATTGGCGAGCGTTGCCGCGAGGACGAGGGCGGTCAGGATGCCGGCGCGCTTGGTTTCGCCAAAGCCGCGTTTCCCGATCCACGCCTCCCACGCGGCGCCGGCCGTCCAGAGAGCCGTGAGCAACGGCAGCACGAATACCCCGCCGTGCAGGTTGGTCCAGAGAGCGGCCAGGGGCACGAGCGACCAGAGGACCGGCGAGGGGCGCGCGCGGTCCGAGGAGATCAGCGCGAGGGAGACGGTGAAGAAGAGGACGGTGAACAGGTGCGGGCGGACGAGAAAGTGAACGCTGGCCGCGGTAATGGCCGCGAGTGTCAGTGCGGCGGAGAGCAGCGGAGGAACGCCGCGCCAGACGGGAATGAGAAAGACCAGCGCCGCGAGCAGCAGGATCATGAGAGCGGCGAAGATGACGAGCGCTTTCAGGCCGGCCCATCCGAACAGCGACGCGAAGACGACGTCGGAGAGCCACTCCCAGGCAAACCACGGCGCGCCGGAGCGGGAGAAGGAGAACAGGTCGGCATGAGGCACGGCGTGATGGGTGAGGATGTACTGGCCGTTGCGGATGTGCCAGCCGGTGTCGCCATCCATTAGGAGACCGACCCAGCCGAATGGGCCGGCAAGGAAGAGCCAGGCGAAGACGCCGAGGAGGAAGAAATCGGCGAGAGAGGGCAGGAAGCGGGGCAGGCGCGCCGAGGCGGGCGCGGGCCGGGATGTGAGAAGCAATGGCACGCATCCTTCCTATCGGCCAACCCCCTGCAAGTCTTCAGGGCTACTCTCGTTCGCGTATGGGTTGTTATGCTTAACTCTCGATGAAGCGTCTATTCCGGCTCTCGATTTTGCTTGCGCTTCCGGCCTTCGCGCAGGATCGCGTCGCGGTGCTTCTGCAACGGCTTGCGGATGCCCCTGGCCCTCCGGGTTTTGAAGAACCGGTGCGCGCTCTCGTCGTGCAGGCAGCCACGCCGCTTGCATCTTCGATTCGCTACGACGGGCTGGGCTCGGTGATCGCGATGGAGGAGGGTTCGGGGCCGCTCGTCATGGTGGACGCCCACATGGATGAGCTTGGCGGCATGGTGCGGCGGTTGACGCCGGATGGGTTTGTGACGATGCAGATGCTCGGCGGGTGGCTGGACCAGGCGCTGGTGGATCAGCGTTGGATCATTGTTGGCTCGAAGGGGCCGGTGCACGCGGTGACGGGGATCCGGGATATCCACGTTCTGCCGCCGGAGGAGCGGACGCGGGTGTATCCGCGCGACATGCTGTATTTGGACGTTGGGGCGCGCACCTCGGCCGAGGCTGCTGCGATGGGGCTCGAACCGGGCGATCCGGTGGTTCCGGATGCTCCGTTTGTGGAGATGAACCGGAGCGGGAATTATCTGGGCAAGGCGTGGGACGACCGGATCGGCTGCGCGGTATTGCTGGA
>JAJYKC010000409.1 GCA_021788955.1 Acidobacteriota bacterium | reverse complement strand
GGACTGATCACAACCGGGACCTATGGTGAATACACGCGGTTGATTCCGGTGGAGAAGATGCGCGACTACAAGTTCCCGCCGGAATTCCTGACGCGTTCACCCGGCCATTACCGGGACTGGATCCGCGCGTGCAAAGGCGGGGATCCGGCGTGCTCGAACTTCTCGGTGGCGGCGCCGTTCGCCGAATGGATCACGCTGGGTGCGCTCAGCTTGCGGTTTGAAGGCAAGCTCGAGTGGGACAGCGTGAACATGCGAGTGACGAACCGGCCGGAGGCGAACGAGTATCTCAGTCCGACGTTCCGCAAGGGCTGGACGATCGGCTAAGGGGCTGGCCGTGGCGCCGGGGGCGGCATCTCGCCGCCGGTGAGAAACGTGACGATCTGCCACCTCTGCGGCTCGGGGAGTTTTGACCAAGGTGGCATGCCCCGGCGCACGACGCCGTTGGTGATCACCCAGAACAGCGCTCCTGGCGGCGCTTCGCGGACCTGAATAGAATCCAAGGCGGGCCCGCGGGGGCGGTTTTTGGCTCCTGGGGCGTGGCAGAGGGCGCAGTGTTGCTCGAACAGTTTTGCGCCTGCCGTAACCGCGGCCGGATTGCCCTCGAGCGGGTTAGGGCGTAGGCGCGCTTTCGGTGGAACGCGATCCAGGGCGGTGATTCCGGCGGCAGAAACGGCGAGAGCAGCGAAGAGAATGGCGATCGAGGTCCCGGCGGCGAGGCGATTTCTCATGGTTTTCCTCCAAACATTGCGCTGAGCATGTGGCCGAAGCCGGAGAACTCGCGCGAAAGGCCCCAACGGACGAGAAGGCCGTGGCTGTCGACGTTCAGGCCGACTCCGGCTGAGGCGTGGACCGTCCAGCCCGACGGCAGATTCCAGGCGAGCACCGGCGCCAGGTAATGCGAAGTGGAGGGAAGTCCAAAGCTGCCGGCCGTGCCGAGCCCGCCGTACATCTCGACGCCAGCGATGAAGTTTTCCCGGCAGAACATACAGCGCCGCGGCGAGGCTTCGAGCGCGAGCGGGCGGCTTACGCCGGCTGCGTAGCCGAACTCCCAGGGGTCGTTGGCGCCCAGGTTCTTCACGAACAGAGGGTTGACGGCGAAGTTCCAGCCCTTCCAATCACTCGACAGGATCAGCTTCGTTTCGAGTTCGTGGTTTGTGTAACGACCAGCGCTGCCGTTGGGTTCGAGGAAATCGGAGGCGACGTCGTTCCCTTCGATTTCTTTGAGGATCTTGTCGGCGCCGGTGATGTTTTCGTACTCGACGTAGAGAACGGGGTTCACACGGTGCTCGTCGGCGAGGATGCGGAATCGGTTCTCCCAGCGGAAGCCCGTGAACACGGTGCTGTCGTGGAGCGTCGCCTGGCTGTCGAGATAAATTTCCGTGGTCCACCAGGCGGTGGCGCCATACTCGAGTTCAAGCCACGGCGCGATGAAGGCGTTGCCGCCGGGCTGGGTACCGAAGGTGGAGAAGTACTCGACTTCCAGGCTTCCCGGCTCTTCGAGGTGATGATCATAGGTGACGAAGTAAGGGCTCTCCTGGGCGCCCAGCGGCGGAGCGAGCGCGCAGAGAAGGACCGCCGCTCCGGGCATGACGACCCGGTAAACATCGATTTTCAGTGAAATGGTCTTGCCTCCTTTTGGCAAAACCGGCGAGGAGTCCCCTACAATGAACGAGGGATCGCCAACCAGCCGGTTGCCGGTTCTCGAGAAGAGGCGCGCGGCACGCTTCGCCAAAAGTCTTTCCGCGCGTCCTCTTCGCCCTACGCCGCCGGTGGTTTCACCGGAGCGGCCTTACAGCATTCTTCCTCCGCACACTCGGCGCAGCTTTGCGCCTTGGCGCAACAACGGCTGCATCGGCCGCCTATTTCCAGGCGGACTACGCGGATGTGAAATTGTTTGGCCCGCTCGATTTCGGCTTTTAGCCGTTCGAACAGCGGACTGGTGTACTCCTCGATCCGCCCGCACTGAAAGCAGGCCAGGTGGACGTGATCGACGGCGGTCTTGGCTTCGTAGAAATGTTTTTCACCGTTGAGGTGCATGAGATCGAGTTCGTCGACCAGGCGGAGTTCCTTGAGCAACTCGAGGGTGCGGTAAACTGTGGCGCGGTTGATCCCCTTGTCACGCTTCCGGGCGAGTTCGAGAAGGGAGGTGGCGTCGAGATGGCCTTCGGCGGACTGAATGGTTTCTGCGAGGATTTTGCGTTGGCCGGTGAGGCGGACGCCACGGCGGGAAAGTTCCTCGACGAGGGAGCGGCGCTGGAGGTTGGAGGATTTCATAGGCTTCCTAGTTGCGACCTAGTTGCAACAAGATCATTTCCCATTTAACCCGATGCGGCGATCGGCGTCAACTCCCGGGAGTTGACGGTCCTTTTCGGGGGCTGAGTGGAGTAACTTCGAAGCCGAGTGGCGACGCGGCGCCGCCCTCAGTACCGCGCGCAACGCAGCGGGGCGCGGGCGCTGCCTGGGCGGATGGAGCGCGCGCCTCGCTGTGCACTCAACGTTTCGTGGCCTGGCGCGGTTATATGTAGTGAATGTGATTGCGACGGAGCCGCCGCCGACCATGACCGAAGACAAGCTCGCGGGTTCAGCCGAGAGCGAGAAGACGGGTGTGCTTCAACGGGCCAAGGCGGGCGACGAAGCGGCGTTCCGTGAGTTGATGGACGTGTATCAGAGGCAGGTAATCAACACGGCGTGGCGGATGCTGGGCCGGTTGGACGATGCGCAGGACGCCGGCCAGGAGGTGTTTCTGCGGCTGTTCCGGAGCTTGCGGAAGATTCCTTCGGAAGACGCGATCCGGCCGTGGTTGTACCGCGTGACGGTGAACGTGTGCCGGAGCGCGCGGAAACGGGGCGTGCGCGGGCCGGTGGCGATGGAGGAGACATACGACCCTCCGAGCGGGGATTGCGGTCCGGAAGAGGCGGCGGAGACGGCGCAGAGGATGCGCTGGATGATGCGGGCGTTGGCGCGTCTGCCGGAGAAAGAACGGACGGCGCTGGTGTTGCGGGAGATTGAGGGACTGTCGACGAAGGAAGTGGCGGAGATTTTGGAATCGTCGGAGACGACGGTGCGGTCGCAGATCTCCGTGGCGCGGACGAAGTTGCGAAAGATGGCAAGCGCGGAGGGGCGCGAATGAACTGCGAGGATTGCCGGGCAGTGCTGGCCTCTGACGAGGGTTCGGGCGAGGCGGCCGAGCATGTGAAGGGTTGCGAGGAATGCCGTCGGTTTGAAGAGGGGCTTGCGGCGGACCGGGCGGTGTTGGCGGCGATGCGCGAGCCTCCGGCGGAAGCTTACGCGGCGGTGCGAGCGCGGGTATTGGCGGAGGCGCGGCGAGGGCTGACGAGGCGCGTGTGGCCGTGGGTTGCGGCGGCGGCGTGCGTGTTGGTGGCCGTGGCAGGTGTGCTGGTTCGGGCGCCGTTGCGAGAGACGGTGAGGCCGGAGCCGGTGCTGTTTGCGGTGAATCCGCCGGTGGGATGGAATGTTGTGCCGGTGGCCAAGCGACGGGCGAGGCGGAAGGCACCGGCGGTGTTGAGCGAGCCGCTGCGGATTGAGATACAGACGGCGGACCCGAACGTGGTGGTGATCTGGCTGGTGGATCGGGAGAAAGGAACGTCATGAGGAAACTGGTTGCGTTGTTGCTGGTGGTGACGCCGGTGATCGCGGATGAGGTGGTTCGCAAGGTTCTCGATGTGAAATACGTGAGCCTTGGCCAGGTGGAGAATCTTGCCAAGACCTTCGGAGTGTCGAGCAGCCGAATCGGGAACAGCGTGGCTGTATTCGGCGGGCAAGGTGCGGTCGAAGCGGTTGAACTGGCGCTGAAAAAGATCGATGTGCCTCCCATCGATGTGGAGCTGACGGGATACCTGGTTGCGGCGTCGAAGCAGGGCGCGCAAGGCGGAGCGTTACCGGAGGCGTTGGCGCCGGT
>JAJYKC010000408.1 GCA_021788955.1 Acidobacteriota bacterium | reverse complement strand
CGGACCCTCGCTCATCGCAGCCTCCGAACCCGTCACACAACCCCTCGACCTTTCGACCGGCCTGCACACCAGCGTCTTCACTTCCTCCGGCCGCCGTATCGAAACCCGAGCCGCCTGCCATCCCTCCCTCGACGCTCTCGCCTTCGAACTCGCTCCTGCCCTCCCCGTCGTCCTCGAACTCCCCTATCCCTCTCCCTCCATCTCCGGCGCCGCCTGGAACTTACCCGATCGCCACACAAGCCTTCTTACTCCACTTACAACGAACTCCGCCCGCATCTTACACACCTTTGATCACGACGGATGCACCGTCGAACTTACTTGGGACTCTCCCGCCCAACTTACTCGCATCGGACCCCACCGCTTCCTCCTCGAACCCCGTTCCAACTTACTCACCTTCACCGTCGCGTTCGCCCCGTTCTCCCGCACGCCATCTACCCCATCGCCCCGCCGCGTCTTCCTCTCCGCCGCCCGGCACTGGCCCGAGTTCTGGACCTCCGGCTCCGCCACCGACACCTCCGCCTTCCGCGATCCCCGCGCCCCCGAACTCGAACGCCGCCTCGTCCTCAGCCAATACCTCACCGCCATCCAATGCGCCGGCTCCCTCCCGCCCCAGGAAACCGGACTCACCTGCAACAGTTGGTTCGGCAAGTTCCACATGGAAATTTACTGGTGGCACTGCGCGCATTTCGCCCTCTGGGGCCGCGCCCACCTGCTCGAGCGCAGCCTCGGCTTCTACGCTTCCATTCTTCCCTCCGCCCAAGCCACCGCCCGAGCCCAAGGCTACCGGGGCGCCCGCTGGCCGAAAATGACCGCCCCCGGCGGCCGCGAAAGCCCCTCGCCCATCGGTCCCCTCCTCGTCTGGCAGCAGCCGCACCCCATCTTCCTCGCCGAACTCTGCTACCGCGCCCGCCCCAACGCCGCCACGCTCCATCGCCACGCAGGCGTCGTTTTTGCCACAGCCGATTTCCTCGCCTCCTTCGCCGCCTGGGAACCCGCCCAGCGCCGCTACTCGCTTGGCCCGCCCGTCATCCCCGCCCAGGAAAACCACCCCCCGCGCGAAACTTGGAACCCCACCTTCGAACTCGAACAGTTCTACGAAGCCCTCGGCCTCGCCCTCCTCTGGCGCCGCCGCCTCGGCCTTCCGCCCGTCCCTCTCTGGCAAACCGTCCGCGGCCACCTCGCCCCACTCCCCGTCCGCGAAGGCCTCTACCTCGCCCACGAAAACTGCCCGCAAACTTTCACCGAACGCAATCGCGACCACCCCTCTATGCTCGCCGCCCTCGGCCTCCTCCAAGGCCGCAAAGCCGACCCCGCCACTATGAACCGCACCCTCGACAAAGTCCTCGCCTGCTGGCAATGGGAAACCACCTGGGGCTGGGACTACCCCCTCATCGCCCTCACCGCCGCCCGCCTCGGCCGCCCCCAAACCGCCCTCGACGCCCTCTTCCTCGATACCCCCAAAAACCGCTGGCTCCCCAACGGCCACACCTACCAGCGCCCCAGCCTCCCCTGCTACCTCCCCTCCAACGGAAGCCTCCTCTACGCCGCCGCCTCCATCGCCCCCTCGCTCCGCGCAAGCGGCCTGCTGGTGGAAACCGGCCATCCTTGGTGAATGTCAACCACGGCAGCCGCCATTCCGTTCTTTAGCATCAACAACTTACAATTGGCTCTCCGTTTGCTCTTCAACCTGTGAAATCACGCAAAGGAACACTGCCGCCATGCGCCTGAGAATAGGACTTCTCGCTCTCATCCTCGCTGCCTCTGTCGCCTGGGCCCAGGACCAATCCCAAGCCCCCGACCCCGGCTGGCATCACTTCGACGAACCCCGTCCCGCCAACGCTCCCCCGCCGCCCCCTGATCCTTCCACCCCCCCGGCGCCCGCCCCTGCCACCGCCGACCCCAACGCCACGCCGCCCGTCCTCACCATCCCCGCCGGAACCTGGATCACCATCCGCCTCGATCAGCCCCTCTCAAGCGACCATAACCAACCCGGCGACGCTTTCACCGGCACCATCATGCACCCCATCGTGGTCAACGGACTCGTCGTCGCCCACCACGGCCAGACCATCGGCGGACGCGTCGCCGAAGCGCAAAAGGGCGGCCGCGTCAAAGGAACCTCCAAACTCGCCCTCGAAATCACCGAGGTCCGCTTCGCCGACGGCCAGCAACTGCCCGTCCACACCCAGTGGATCCAGCGCAACGGCGACACCAGCGTCGGCCGTGACGCCGCCGCCATCGGTGCAACCACCGGTGCCGGCGCGGGCATCGGCGCGCTCGCCGCGGGCGGCATGGGCGCGGGAATCGGTGCCGCCGCCGGAGCCGTAGCCTCCACCATCGGCGTCCTCGTCACCCGCGGCAAGCCCGCCGTAGTCTCCCCCGAACAGGTACTAACCTTCCGCCTTACCGCCCCGGTAGAAATCGATACCACTAACTCCCACAACGCCTTCCGGCCCGTCCAGCAATCCGATTACGCCCAGCCCCAGCAGCGCCGCCCGATCCGCGCGCAAAGCCCGCCGCCCTCGCTCTACGCCGCGCCTCCCGTCATGGTCGGAGTCGGTGTCGGTGGCTGGGGCGGACCCTGGTTCGGCCCGCGCTGGGGTTGGCCCGGCTGGTATTGGTAGAGTCTCTTATCCGAGCGCCCGCAGCAGTTTCCGCGCCGTATCCCACTCCGGAAACTCCCGCTCGGCCGCTTTGAATTCCGCCGTGTGTACGCACCGCCGCGGACCGCGATGCTCCTCCGGAAACCGCAGGTGCAGCATCTCGTGGTACATCACGTACTCCACCGCCACCTTCGCCACCTTCGGCGAATCGAGCAGCCGGCTCATCACAATCGCATGGTGCGAAGGGTCGTAGTGCCCGAGCGTTGTCCGTGA
The DNA here is from genome assembly GCA_021788955.1 of Acidobacteriota bacterium. Next base: position 1,048 of record JAJYKC010000408.1, on the reverse strand, counting down.
AACCCGCCGGCTCCAGCCCAACTCGGGCCGCGCCATCATCCCGCCGAAGAACCGCACATTCAGGTCCTCGAACATCTCCACCAGGTCATAACAGGCACCCTGCGGGCTGTCCACCAGTTTCCGCCCGCGCGACTTCCGCAGCGTCTCAAGGTGCCGCCGCACGTCGGCCCGGTTCAGATACCGCCGGTACCGGTCCCGATGCACCCGCGCCAGCGGTTTCCGCGCAAGTTTCGAAACCAGAATGTGCGCCAGGGACTCCACCACGTACGCCGGCGCCTCGGCGAAAGCGTCGCTCAGTTTCGCCTCCAGCCGCCCATCGAAAAGCTGAATCCGGCTGTTGGCGTTGGCGAACCGCCGGAACTCCACCGTCACCTTCGGCTGCGCCGCATACGGCCGCAGCTCCCGGTACACGCGCGAGAAAATCTCCTCCGGCTTCTCGATGAGAACCGCGCTCAGCCCACCCATCGTCTTCCCCAGTATACGAGGAAGACTCTCGTTACTTTCTTGGCGCCGCTCCTACTGGCTGTACGGTCACCCTCGTATAATCGCCGCGCCGCTCACCCGGCGTCACCTGGAAATACGAGGCCGCCTCCACACCCTTGATCCGCCGCGCATCTACCGCCGCGCGCAACGCCGCGGGCAACTGGTCCCCGCGGAAATACACCATGAACGTGTACAACCGTCCGCCGTGCTCGTCCGACGCCGAACGTGCGCTCAGAAACGAGTAGGCCACCCGATAGGCCCGCTCCGGCGCCACCTGCTTCACCTCCGGGCAGAACATCGACCCGCCCGGCTCCCGGTTCACCGCTTGCCCGCAATATGAGAGGTTGTCTTTCACCTCGGCCTTGGTGTACACCTTCACCGCTTTGATCCCTTCAAATCGGATCGATCCGGCTTCCGCCGAAGCCGGAACCAACGCCTGGTTTGTGAACGGATGCAACTCCTGCACCCGGCTCTCGCCCCAGGCCAACGCCGCCGCGCCGGCCAGCGCCAGAACACTCAATACAGCGCCCGGCCGTCCCAATTTCTGAATCGCGACTCGCATAAA
>JAJYKC010000407.1 GCA_021788955.1 Acidobacteriota bacterium | reverse complement strand
CCGATCTGCAAGGCTCCAGTCGAATCTCCACCGAACGGTCCGCCGCCCGGGGCCGGCAGATGTCCGCCACATAGGCGATCGAGTCCGCCAGATCGGCCGGCTCTTTGGCCGGAGGTCTCGGCCGCGCGTATCGGAGAAAGTCGGTCGTAAGCTTCTCCAGCCGTGATGCCTCCCGCGCCGCGATCTCGAACATCTCGTGCCGCTCCGGCTCGGTCAGCCCTTCCCGTGTGGCCGTAGCCAACGCGCAGGACACCATCGCCACCGGGTTGCGGATCTCATGCGCGATCGCACTCGACAGCCGGCCCATCGCGGCCAGTTTCTCTTCCGCCAAAAGCTTCTCCTTGGCTTGGTCGAGCTCCACCAGGCTCGCTTGAAGTTCACCCTGCTTGTCCCTCAGATGGTTCACCAGAACCCACACCAGAATTCCGACCATCGAGTAAATCGCCGCAATCGTCGCCGCCTCGATGTACTCGACCACGGCGGCCGGCGGATGCAGGCGAAAGTAATTCCACACCCAGAAAAGAATCAGTACGTCACTCAAAACAACAACAAAAACAGCGGCCCGAAGCGAAAGTCGGAATGCGCTCTGTACGATCGGAACGGCAAGTAACGCGAAGTACTGTATGTCTTGCCGGTAAGAAAGCGTCGCCAGCGCGAAAGCCAGTGTCAGACCCAATCCAATCGACATCCACGTGAGGACCACCATACCGACGGCCGAAAGCGTCTCGGCGCCCTGCAGCCAGATAAGTTCGATAACATTCGCCAGGAAGCCCGCCGTAAGAACAGCGACTAGGATCGGAGGAGGACCGCCCAGATAAGACGAAAACAGCGTATGGCTCAGCAGGAGTGCGGCGAGCACAAACAAATTGAGGATCAGGAACCCCGTCTCTTGGCGCCGGAACGAGGAAAGATCCGGCGCCAGCAGCGATGATTCTCGAACTAGCCGCCGAAACACGTCGGCCATCAGCATAGCAGGCTCGGATACGGCCAACTTCACCGCCCTCCGGTCATGCACCTCGGCGTGCGGCTTCTCCTCTAGCCGGAAACTTCTTTCAGTCGGCAACCTTCAGTTTCCCCGCCAGCCGTTCGTACGTCTGCTTCGCGTTGCCATAGTCGACGTAATCGCGGATCAGCGTCTCAAGGTCGCGCGCCAGGGCCAGGTTCGCCTTCGTGAGATCCTTCATCTCCGGCATGTGAACGCGGTTCTGATTCTCGTTCAGGTACTTGATGGTGCGGTCCGTATTTGCTGCCAGTTCCTGCAGCAGCGGCTCAATTTGGTTCATGGCGCCCTTCTGCCACGGATCGGCTACCGCCTCCGCTTCCCGCATATCGGTTAACAGTTTTCCCGTCGTGTTGACGTGCTCCTTGATCATGTTGATCTTCGCGCTATACGTCTGCCACGCCTTCGACGAGCGCGAAATCGCCGACAGTTCGTCGGAGTCATTTCTGAGCTGCAGGGCCTCAGCCTTCGCATCGGACAACAGCTGCAACACGCGCTCCCCATCGGCCTGCTGTGCCTGCATCACGGCGGGCGTCAAAAGGCAGCCCGTTGCCAGCAGCGCCAGATTTAGTCCACTGGTGAGTGAGCGAAGTCGTCTCATGTGGTTCTCTCTTCCTGGAGGGCGGTAAAAGGTACCGGCCTTCCGCCTTTGCGTACCGCAATCTACCTGCCGCGAGGACAAACGACGTCCGGCATTGAAAACGCACGATTTACGCTAAGAAAGCGTCGCCCCGTGTCCAAATCGTTGTACGCGCCCCGCGCCTTAGGTTCATAGATTCATACCCCCCAAAGCCGTGACCGGACTCACGTCTCAATCTCCGTCATTCCCGGCGGAATTTCGCCGGTTTCGGCTCATGTTGTTAAGTCGTTTGAACGTGCCAACGAACTGCGTTCAAAGTCTTGTATCTCCGGCCAGCCGCCGCGGCGGGCCGAATCCTTGTAAATGCAAGAAGATGACTCAGATGGCAACCTGGTTGCCCATCGCTCCTCCGCATATCAGAGAAGAGGCGTGGAAGATCGTGACCGTCAGATACCCTATGAGCGGCCCCACAGTGATCTGTTCCCCGGAAACCAGGCGGGCCATCGGAGCGCTGCGTTCGGCTGCGGCACACACGCAACTCGGGAACAATCGGACTTCGGCGAAAGCATCTCCGGTTGAAGCCGGCCGGGACCTCGCGCCGGCACGGGAGGCACCGGCTCAGCGTGAGTCACCTCACACGATTGCCAGAATCCTCCTGCCAATAGACTTTTCCTCGCGTTCTTCGCAGGCCGCGCGCCAGGCTGCCGAACTGGCGCGGCATTTCGGCTCCACGATAACCCTGCTTCACGTCATGGAAGAACGCAAGCTCCCTCACTCGACATCGCACGCCGCCGGAGGAAGCGTCGTGGAGGCGGCAACCGCGTGCCGCCCAACTCAGCACGACTGGCTCGATCGAAACCGGCCCGCGCTGTTAGATGGCTTGAAATTGCGGCCTGTCCTGCGGTACGGAGCAGACCCATCCGCCGCGATCACGGAATGCGCCGTGCGGGAAGACTCGAGCCTCATTCTGATGCCGACATGCGGAACCAGCCCCTTCCGAAAGCTGATTCTCGGCTCAGTCTCCGAACGTGTCCTGCAAACCTCGCCGTGTCCGGTCTGGACCTGCGCTCACCTCGATCACCATATCGGATACGTTCGCATGAACCTGCGCCGCATCGTTTGCGCCGTGGACCGCGATGCGCGGGCGCGGCAAGTCCTCGGCTGGGTCCGTCGGCTGACTCAGAACATTCGCGCCTCCGTTACGGTGGTCCACGCCATTCCACCGGGTGAGCGCCTGGCCGCCGGTGCGCGCTGGGCCGCGGAATTACGGCACGAAGCGCGAGAGGCGCTGCAAAGGCGAGTGGACGAATTGGGTTTGTGGGCGGACGTTCATGTGGAAACCGGCGAGGTGCCGGCAGTCGTCGCATCGGCGGCGGAGAACGTGGACGCGGATTTGCTCGTCATCGGGCGGAGTGCCGACAGTTCCTCCTTCGGAGCACTGTTGACCAACTCCTATTCCCTGATCCGGCAGTCCCACTGTCCCGTGGTCAGCGTATGAACGTGGACAATCCCTCAGCCCTCGGCTGGGGGACAGGGTGAGGGGCAAACGCGGGCGGCGATCGCTTTGGCGATCGCCGCCCCGTGAAATCTGCCGTTCTCAATAAAAATCTCGTTCGTGTGCATCCCCGCCACAATCACGCCAGCCAGATACACGCCAGCCCGGTCGCTCTCCAGCGTCTCTGCATTCGTCCGCGGCCGCTGCGTCTTCGCATCCAGCACAATCCCGTTCGCCGAAAGAAACTCCAGGTCCGGCCGGTAGCCCGTCATCGCGAACACAAAATCGTTCTTGAGCCGCACTTCCCCCTCCGGCGTCGAAAGCAACACTTCCTTCGGCAGGATTTCCCGCACCGTCGTATTGAAATAGGCCCGGATCTCGCCGTTCTTGATCCGGTTCTCGATATTAGGCTTGATCCAGTACTTGATCTTTTCCGATAGCCGCGCGCCGCGATGCACCATGGTCACGCGAGCCCCCGTCCAGTGCAACTCCAGCGCCGCGATCGCCGCCGAATTCTTCGCCCCAACCACAAGCACATCGTGGTTGTAATACGGATGCGCTTCCTTGTAATAATGAATGACCTTGCTTAGGTCCTCGCCGGGCACATTCAGCAGATTCGGAACGTCATAATAGCCCGTCGCCAGAATCACCTTCCGGCACCGATGCCGCGCCTTATCGGTCACAACCGTGAAGTTATCGTCCGAACCTTCGATCGCCAACACCAGTTCGTACTGGTGAACATTCAGCCTATAGTGGTCCGCCACCCGCCGGTAGTACTTCAGCGCCTCCGTCCGCCCCGGCTTCTCGTTCAGCGACGTCATCGGCAGCCCGCCGATCTCCAGCAACTC
>JAJYKC010000406.1 GCA_021788955.1 Acidobacteriota bacterium | reverse complement strand
GGCAGCGTCGATACGAATCTCACGCAGCAGGTTTTCCGAGGAGGCAAGTTTCTCGCCGTCCACATCAACGGAATTCTTATCCCAGCCAGAGATCTCGATCTGGCCATTCTGTGTCTCCACGCTCAACCGGACGCCCGGGTTGGCCGGGAATGTCATGTGGAACGGCTCACGTTGGCTCGCGGCCTCGATGAAGTCGCCGACGTCGCACCCTGCCAGGATGAGCGGGCAAACAAGAAGCGCCATCCTCCGGACGGTCTTCATGGCTACCTCCCTTAAGACCGTATTACGGATGGCGCTCAGAAAAGTTCCCGCAGAGCGGGATCAGAATGACAGGTGCAGCGACATCTGAATGAACCGCGGACTGCCGATCGTGTGCTGGATGTAACCGAGGCTGCCGTGAGGCGGATTGTAGGTACGGGGCGGGTTGCCGAAACTGTAGAACTGGACGTTGTTGTTCGGCGTGTCGAAGCTCGGTTGGTTAAAGAGGTTGAAGAAATCCGCGTCGTAGCGGAGCTTAAAGCGCTCGGTGAGGGAGAACTCCTTTAAGGCGGCCAGGTCGAATCGGGTTTGGAAGGGACCGCGGAACATATTGCGGCCCGCGCTGCCGAACGCGGTCTCGTCCGTGTCGCAAGCCGGATTGCCGTTGAAGTCCACGCCACATGGTGGAACGCCGTTCGTGCCTGGAGCCACCGCCAGCACGTAAAAAGCCTTGTAGTTCAACACCGGGTTGTTCGGATTGACATCCATGGTGCCCGGTCGCTGGGCCGATCCGGCATTGAACCCGCCTGCGATGGGGACAAAGGGATTGGTGATGTAGTCGTTGTTGCATCATAGACTCCAACGGTTGCCCGCTCTCAGCCACGCTTGCGCCGCTCAGACCCCATCCGTTCACAACAGCCCCGGAAGTCCTGTTGTTTGTCATCTTCGGCGTGTTGTAGAGGTCGTCGATCATGAAAACGTGCGTGCGGTCATAATCGGAGTTGCCCTACGCCTGAATCAGATTCAAAGGGTCGTTGCCGTTGTAGAACAGGCCAAGACTGCTCTGCTCGTCCAGGCTGTGCGACCGGGTGTGGCTGGCGTTGATCATGAAGTTCTGGCTAAAACGTTCGCGCACCTGGAACCGCAGGGCGTTGTAATTCGAAATGCCGGCCGCATCGTAGTAGACCGAATTCGGACTGTACCCCAGATCGGGCACACGCAGGTCCGTGTTTCCGCCATCGGCTGTCAAGTATGGCTCCAGCGTGTTTGCGTTGTAGCCGTAGGAGTACTGTTCGCCATGGATGGGGTGCTGCGGCGTTGCTATCTGGGCCTGATTGAGCGGCACGGGTACTGTCAAATTCGTTCCGTGATTGCCTACACAGGCCAGGTCGAACACCCAGTCGTTTAGCGGCTGCCGCTGCTGAGGCTATTGCCGACGTTGGGGCCGGCATACCGGATGTTTATGCCGGAGAATTTGTTCAGCCCGAAGAGATTGATCCAGAAATTCTGCGCCTTGAATCGCGGCGTGACGCTCCGAGCGTCGTATCATCCACCTGCGTGCCCTGATAAGACGCGAAGATGAACAACTTGACTTTCACAACTGGGCCGCCGAGAGTCGCGCCGTAGCGTCTGTTATCGAGGTACGGCACCTTTTGATCGGCGGGAGGCGCCGGGGAGGCGTTGCGGAAGAGCGGCGCCGGGTTCCAGTTGCTGGTCTGGTAGTAACCGTCACCCATGCCGTGGAATTCGTTCGGACCGCGCTTGGCGGCACGTCCGACCTGCGCGCCGCTGCGCGCGCCTTGACTGGCGTCGTACATCGACGTGTTCACGCGCAGCTCCTCGACCGTCTCCGGTGGCGGCGCGGGCGAAGACTGGCCAACGGCGTCGTAGACCGACGTGTTGGCTACGGCTGTCCCGTCCGGGAGGAAGTTTTCGTTGGTGTGGAGGACATTACGGTTCGAGGCGACCGGACTGGCCGAATTGCCGTTGAACAGGTTATTCGAGCTGACGCCGTTGAGGGAAATATTGTTCGAAGAGTCGTGCTGGCCGCTGGCGAATATGGCTTGATTGCCAAGGCCTGAGTTCGATCCGGCCCCGGAGAGGAAGTCCGCGTTTACGACGGGCGCGAGAATCGCAAGTTGGGTAATGCTGCCCGTCCCGAGCGGCGTGTTCTGGATGATGAGCGAGTCAAGAATGTAGCCGTTCGTGGTGTCTACCTGGTTGAGCAGCGCTGTTGCTGTGGCCTGGACTGTAGTGCTGATGGTGCCGGGCTTCAGTCTCCCTTACTCCGTCGTCGTGCGGCTACCCTGCACGAGGATCTGCGTGTGTTCTTCGGTCTGAACGCCATCGAGCACGATTGTCAGCTCGTACGTCCCGATCGGCAAATCGGGTATCTGATATAACCCGTCAGTTCCACTCGTCGCGGTCTGTTCGAGGTTCGTGGCGACATTGTGCGCTGTAATTCTCGCGCGTGGGACCGCGGCGCCCCGTATATCCAGCGCGCTGCCGGTTATGGCCACAAGTAACGATTGCTGCGCCAATATCCGAGAGGCGCTTCCCAGCAATAGCCATGCGCCAAGCAATAGAGGCAGTGATCCAGATGAAGTTCCGGGATTGCGTCATTCTCACGCACCCCCTTGCAAGCGGCCCGGTTGGGGGCACTCGCGAAAGATGATATTGACTGTTGGAAGTTCCCCTAAGCCAGTGGACTACGACAGTGTAGCCAGCACGCGTTAATGCTTCGTTGCATAAGGGTGACTAAATGGCGACCGTCTTCGCAGACGGCGGCTTGGCAGAGTTAACCCGGGTATAGGCATGACTGTAACACCAGCACTGCGCGATAGGTATCGCAATCGTAAGCCGGTACAATGAAGCAAAGCCTCATGATTCAGACTCTGTTTGGAGCGGTTCCGCAGGAACCGAACCTGCTCGACCGGCTCAAGGCTGGCATCCAGAAGACGCGCGCCGGCTTGGTCGAGCGGCTCGAAGACGCTCTCGCCGGCCGCAAGGAGATCGACGCCGGCCTCCTGGAGGAATTGGAATTCACGTTGATCGGCGCCGATATCGGCGTTACAGCCGCGCACGAAATTCTGGAAGGGATCCGGCAGCGGGTAGACCGGCGCCTCGTCGGCGACACTTCGGAATTGAAGCTGCTTATCCGGGACAGCCTGCTCGAGACACTCGAAGCCGCCGAGCGGCCTATGGCACACGTCGAGGAGCCACCGGCGGTGGTGCTGGTCGTGGGCGTTAACGGCGCAGGGAAAACGACGACGATCGGCAAGCTGGCCTCGCGCTACCGCGCCGAGGGCCGGAGCGTGCTGCTGTGCGCGGGCGATACGTTTCGCGCCGCGGCCATCGAGCAATTGGCGATTTGGGCCGAACGCGCGGGCGTGGACATGGTAAGGCAGTCACCCGGAGCGGACCCGAGCGCCGTGCTGTTCGACGCTCTCCAAGCGGCGCGCGCGCGGAAAATCGACTATGTAATCGCCGACACGGCGGGCCGGCTCCACACGAAAACCAATCTGATGGCCGAATTAGAGAAGATGCGGCGCACGGCCAGCCGTGTTGTGCCCGGCGCTCCGCACGAGGTGCTTCTGGTGATCGACGCGACGACCGGGCAGAATGGGCTCGAACAGGCGCGGCGGTTCACCGAAACGAGCGGGGTGACGGGCATCGTTCTGACAAAGCTCGATGGGACAGCGAAGGGAGGCGTGGCCGTAGCGATTGCCCGTGAGCTTGGGCACCCGATTCGCTACGTGGGCGTCGGAGAGAAGGCCGAGGACCTGCTGCCGTTTGAGCCGGACAAGTTCATCGACTCCCTGTTCTCGGCTCCAGCAGCCAACGCGGCATGAGGAGCGCGTACCTCGACGAAGCCCTGGCGCTGGCGCGCCAGGGCGTAGGACGCACAAGCCCGAACCCGGCGGTGGGCGCTGTGCTGGTGCGCGGCA
>JAJYKC010000405.1 GCA_021788955.1 Acidobacteriota bacterium | reverse complement strand
TCCGCGCCGGGTCGGCATCGGAATCGGCCAGCACCCGGCCATCCGGAGCCACGACCGTCAACCTCGCCCCCGCCACCTGCGCCAGCAAATGGCATTCCGAAACCAGCGTCTCCGGCGGGCGCGAAGCCAGCATGTGGCCCTTCTCTTCCAAACTCCGCCGCGTGTCCTCGACATATCCGGCCAGCGTGCTTCGCGCCGCCAGGAAATCCACCGTGAACAACGTCGCGCCCAGCACCACAAGTAGGGCGGCGATCAGTTTCAGAAAGATTCGCGGGGCCACGAAAGTCCTGATCTTATTCTACCGGGACGAGCTGCGGAATCGGGCCAGCCGCCTCACCGCATGCCCGCCATCGCCGGCCACTGATACAACCCATGCTCGGCGATGTAACGCGCCACCGCCGGAGGCAGATCCGCCGGCATCTCACCCGCCGCCAGCTTCCGCCGGATCTCCGACGAGGAATCCGGCAGCAACACCGTATCGAGCCGCTCCACCCGCACCCCTTCCGGAACCGTGTACTCGTGCCCGGGCCGCGTCACCACAATGAACCGCACCTGCGCCACCACCTCGCGCCACCGCTTCCACTTGTCGATCTCGGCAAACGCGTCGGCGCCGATCAGGAAATATGGCTCCCACTCCCTCGCGCGAAGCTTCTCAATCGTCAGAATCGAATAACTCGGCCCCGGCCCTTCCTCAATCCGCGACGGCTCGAGCCGCGGGTCTTCCGCGCACGCCAACTCCACCATCCGGTAGCGGTGCTCGAAGCTCTCCGTCGTCTGCCCGGGCTTGTGCGGCGGATTCCCAGCCGGAATGAACACGACACGGTCGAGCGCGAACGCGTTGGCGGCCTCGCGGGCGACTTTCAAATGAGCATTGTGAATGGGGTCGAAGGTCCCCCCGAAAATGGCGATCGGCACAGTCAGCGGCCCTAGGCCGTCTTCTCAGTTTACGCGCACGCCAGCGCCTTCTCCATCTCCCCTGCCGCGCCCTAGAACGTCAGCCCGATCAGAAACTCCGCCTGGTTCTGTTCCGATTGCAGATTCAGAAACGGGCCGAACGGGACAACGCCGCTATTAACCGAACCCCAGTGCGTGTAGCGCAGCTCCGGCGAAATATGAATCTTCAGCAGACCCACCTCCACCCCGGCGCCCATCGTGAACCCCGCCCCGCTCAGCGACAGGTTGTGCGGCGAAGCATGGCGGAACGATGGCCCCGCCTCAACATACGGCTTGATGAGCGGGAACGCGAACCGGTACTTTCCCAGGATCGGAAACTCCCAGGAGCTGTCGGTCTGGTTGATCGGAGTTTGCCCAGCCGGCTGCAACGTGTAATTCAATGGCCGGTAGAGCGCGTCCACTTCCACCCCGAAGCCCAACGGCAGCCAAAGCCCCGCCATCGGCCCGATGACGTATCCCTTGGAATCGCTGAAAACGCTCCCCGGCAAGCCGGTGAAGGTTTGCACCGGGTTGGTCAACGGAACGCCGCCTTTCACGCCGAACTCGAACGACTGGCCGGAAACGGTCGCGGCCGTCAAGAACAAAACGAAGACAAAATGTTTCAACATCAGCTCTCAGTTTATCCGTTCAGAAGCCGGAGGCGCATGTTGCGAAACTCCACCCGCATCGGCTGCCCGGCATGAAGTTGCAGCGCGATCACCCCGGTGCGCGCGCTGTTGTCGTGCAGCTCGGCCGTCGTCAGCCCGTTCACTTGCAACTGGATGAAATCGCCGTCGCAGCGCACCTCATAGCTGTTCCATCCGCCCGGCTTCACAACTCGCTCGGCCTTGCCCTTCCATCCGTTGACGATCGTCCCGCGCGTGCCCCGCTCATCGTAGATCGAGCCCCACCAGTTGTCCGCCGCCATGTCGGCTTGCAGCCCCTGCACCGCCCAGTCCGCCAGACGCCGGCTCCGGAACTGAATGCCGCTGTTGTGATTGCGCAACCGCACCTCGGTACGTAAGACGAAGTTCGAATAATCCCGTTTCGTGATGAGAAACGAATTGTGAGTGATCGCGGTTTTATCCGTAGAACCAACCACCACCCCGTTCTGTACGCTCCACAGTCTCGGATCGCCGTCCCATCCGTCGAGGGTCTTACCGTCGAACATCGGGGTGAAGCCGGTTTCGTCGTCGGCCTCGAGCCTCGGCAAGGCCGCCAAACCGGCCGCGGCCAGAAAGGCCCTCCGGCTGAAATTCGCGGGAATTAAGTCGTTGGGGAATTGCAACGCAGGTTTCATTGGATAATAAGTATAGGCGCGGTGGTAACGCCAAGCCAAATCAGCCGTGAACGAGAACGTCGCAACACCCACACAGCCCACCAGGGCGACCCGAATCGAAAACGCCATCAAAATCGCCTGTATCGCCCTGGCCGTCGGCGGCACCATTTGGGCGCTCCTGCCGGCCCGGGCTCATCCGGGCTCGAGCGTCCGCAGCGTCAGCGCCCGCACGCACACCATGCCCGATTTCTCCCTGGCCACGCTCGACGGGCATAAATGGAAACTCAGCGATCACCGCGGCGACGTCGTGCTCGTGAATTTCTGGGCCACCTGGTGCCCGCCCTGCCGCGCCGAAATCCCCAGCTTCATGAAGCTTTCCCGGCAGCTCGCCGGACAGCCGTTCGCCATCGCGGGCATCGCCATGGACGACGGCGGCGCTACCGATGTCGCCCCGTTCGTGCGCAACGAACACATGAACTACCCGGTCCTGCTGCCCGACTCTTCTTTCTCGCTCGGCGACGGCATCGATTCGCTGCCCACTAGTTTCCTCGTGGACAAGAAGGGGCGTATCGCAAAGGTCTACGTGGGGGAAGTGGACCCCGACGCGCTCAACGAAGACGTTCACTCGCTGCTCAACGAAAAACTCTGAGCGCCTTCTACCCGCTCGCGGTCTGCAGCCTCGCGGCCGTATTGGCCAGTTCGTCACAGCGGTTGTTGTCTTCGTGCGACGCGTGGCCTTTCGTCCAGGCCCACTCCGTTTTGTGCCGCGCCACCTGCTCATCGAGGTCCCGCCACAGGTCCTGGTTCACCACCGCCGCTTTCGTCGACGTCTTCCAGCCATTCCGTTTCCACCGCGCAATCCACTGCGTGATCCCGTTCTTCAGATACTGCGAGTCGGTGACCACCTCCACCTCGCACGGCTCCTTCAGCGCCCGCAATCCTTCCACCGCCGCTTTCAGCTCCATCCGGTTGTTCGTCGTCCGCGGCTCCGAACCGAATATCTCTTTCTTTTTGCCGTTGTAACGCAAAATGCAGGCCCATCCGCCCGGACCCGGATTGCCTAGGCACGACCCATCGGTAATCAAAACAACGCGTTTCATCGTTCAGGAATGTACGCCGCGAGCCCTCTCCAGACGCCTCAGGCCACCGCTTCCAGCTCGCGCGCGAAAAACTGCTCCACAACGCCGAGGATCGCCGCCGGATCCTTCTCGCAGTAAATCGCCGCGCGCAGCGTGCTGCCGTTCCGCACACCATGCGTGAAGTAGGTGGCGAACTGCTTCATCTTCCCCGCCGCGTCCGCCTCGCGACGCTCAATCAGCATGTCGTAGTAAGTCCGCATCAGCGTGTAGCGCTCGCGCTCCGGCGGATGGTAGTAAGTGCCGGTCGCCAAAAACTCCTGAATCTGCCGGAAAATCCACGGATTTGACGACGCCGCCCGGCCGATCATCACCGCGTCGCACCCGCTCTCCCGCATCATCCGCACCGCGTCTTCCGGACTGTTCACGTCCCCGTTTCCGATCACCGGAATCTTCACCGCCGCCTTCACTTCCGCAATCCGCGTCCAGTCCGAGCAGCCGCTGTAGCCCTGTTCGCGAGTCCGCGGATGCAGCGCGACACCCTGCAAGCCACGCAGGACCAGCAGGATGCCATACGTCGGGCTGGCAGCCAGCAGCAGTTGCAGCGCGGCGGCGGCCAGCAGTGAGCCAGCCATCAGCTGGACGCGGCCTGTGGC
>JAJYKC010000404.1 GCA_021788955.1 Acidobacteriota bacterium | reverse complement strand
TGGGTCGAGGCAAACTACGCGGGCCTTCAGCCCGCCCGCCATCATGCCGCGGGCAAGCTCGCGGGTGGGTTGAAGCCAAAGCGGGAACAGAGGTTCGAGGCCGGTGGAGGAAAGCTGGCGCTCGCGGTAGGCGCGGATGTCGGCGAGAAAAAGATCTCCGAAGGCGACCGTGGTGATGCCTTCCGCCACGGCCTTCCGGCAGACATCGGCCATGATGCGCTCGTACTCCTCGTTCGAACAAGGCCAGGGAAGATCGACACCCCACAGAGGGAGATGGGCAGCGTTGGCCTGGGCTTCTACAAGTTCGCGGCGGACGCCGTGCATGGCTACACGCCCGAAGGCGGCGTTGAAGGTGGTGAGAAGGCCGGCGACTTCGACACCCGGCATGGCGCGCAGCACGTGCAGGCACCAGGCGCTGTCCTTGCCGCTGCTCCAACTGAGCAGGACGCGTTTCATGCGCGGCGCTCCCGCGTCATACTGGCCGGTATGGCGCTGCTCGAGGTGATCTGCCAGAACGAAGAAGACGCGCGGCAAGCCGAAGACGGCGGCGCGCACCGCATCGAACTGGTGCGCGGGATTTCCCGCGGTGGATTTACGCCTTCCTGCGATGTGATCGAAGCCGTGTTGAGAGCGACGCGGCTTCCGGTGCGGGTGATGATCCGCGAGGACGAGAACCACGAGGTGACGGACGAGGCGCGGATCGCGTCCATGGCGGAGAGCGCGCGGCGGGCGACGGAGTTGGGAGCGAGCGGGGTGGTGCTGGGCTTGCGGCGCGGCGGGAAGCCGGACTGCGCGCTCACCGAGCGGGTGCTGGCTGCCGGCGCCGGCCTTCCCGCCACCTTCCACCATGCGTTCGAGGAACTCGACGATCCGCTCGCCGCGATCGCGTTGCTGAAGACTATACAAGCCATTGAAGGCATTCTCTCGCATGGAGGGCGCGGCGGGTGGGAGGCGAAGGCGGAGCGACTCGAGCAGCGGCGGCGTGCGGCGCTGCCTCAGATTATATTGCTTGCCGGCGGCGGCGTCGACGAAGGCGTGATCCGGCTGCTCCGCGAGCGCACCGGCATCGTCGAATTTCATGCCGGAAGAGCCGCGCGCGCCGGAGAGGATGCGGAGGCGCCGGTGAGCGCGGCGCACGTGACGCGCCTGGTGCGGGCGATCTAAGAGGAAGGCGTCTTCACGCGCGGGATGCGATCATGGACCGGCGGCAGAGCCGGAAAATCGGTATACGGCGCGTCCTGGTACCAGTAGGCGACGGAAAAGAAGTTGTCGCCGCGGTCGTTGCCGTGGCCGTGTTCGATGGTGTGCCGGAGATAGCTGTTGAAGCTGACGGGATTGTCGCCGTGCCAGCGATAGACGTGGTAGCGTCCGCCGGTGCGTTCAGCGGCCTGGATGAGCGGCGCGCCGTACATCCAGTGGGCGAAGGGCTGCGAGGTCTCGCGGCCTCCGAAGTCCCAGCTTGCCAGCAAGTAGTCCTCCGAGCCGGTGCCGTTAATGACCGGGTGGGTTTCGTCGTCGACGAAGATCATCTCGTCGCCTTCGCCCCACCAGCCGTCGGCGTTTTCGAGTACGCCGAGGGTGATGCCCATAAGATGACCGCGGCCGTGCGTTTCGACAAAGACGTAGTTATTCTTGCCGTCGAGATTGACCTTCGCCGCTTCGCCGGTGATGGCTATGCAGGGCTGCGCCTGCCGGTATTGGGCGTGAAAGTAGTAAGTCTCGGGCGGGAGAGAGTCGAGCACGCGGTAGTCGATATTGGAATACAGCGCGCCGACGGGACGCGAGCCTTCGTTGGTTACGGCCATACGCGCTCCCTTCGCGTAGGGCATGGCGAAGTAACAGTTGAGCGACTTACCGGGCGAGCACGCCAGATAGGCGGATTGATAGATGACGTAACTGGCCAGGTTCAGCCCGAAGAAATCGCCGATTGGGACTTGGACGCTGGGTTTGGAATTGCCATCCCACCAGGCGCGGAGGACAAGTTCCTTCAGGTGGTACTCGGCGGGGCTGGCGATGGTGAACCAGACGTGGCTGATGACGCCGGCGCCGTCGGCGTTGAAGACCTCGCGGGTCTCACCGGGGGCCATGGGCCAGAAGTCGCGGTTGCCTCCGGTGCGGTCGTAGCTCGACTGTTTGAGGCTTTTACCCGGAATTCTGCGGGTATAGTGGGGCAGGGCCTGCGCGGCCGGTTCGCCGCCGCCCGTTTGCGCCTGTCCAGGCGCCGCCGCGGCGAGACTCCATCCCGCCAGTCCGCCGAGAAAGCCACGCCGTCCCGCCCGTGCTGAAGTTTGCCGGTCCATGAGTTACGTCCGCGCCTCCCGTGCGCGCCGCCCCCGATTCTATCCTGCTCTCAGGACTTTCTGCTAGCGAAGCGCGAGCCGGCGGCGACGAAACGGAGCGGCCAGTCGCAGTTGTGGCGGATGCCGATGCGCGGCGTGACAGCGATATCGGGTGAGGGTGCGCCGGGTTCGGCGAGGACGCGCAGCGGACCGTTCAACAAACTTGTGCCGTTATGTTTCAGGTCGATCCCCATGGCGCGGGTGAGGTTTCCCGGGCCGCTGGTGAGCTTTTCCACCGCTATGCCCGCCCCGCGGCGCCGGCGCATGGAAGCGATCCCGGCCAGAGGCTCCAGCGCCCGGATGAGCACGCAGCCCGCCGTTCCTTCCGGGCCGCAGACGAAGTTCAGACACCAGTGGACGCCGTAACTGCGGTAGACATAGGCGTGCGCGGGCGGGCCGAACAGGACGCGGGTGCGCGGGGTGATGCCGTGCCAGGCGTGGGCGGCGCGATCCGAGGACCCAAGGTAAGCTTCGGTTTCGACGATCCGGCCCGCCGTGGCGCCGCAGACCAGGATCTTGCCGACCGAGGCGCGCGCCACTTCTTCGGTATCTCGCGAGAAGAACGCCTCATCGAGGCGGAGAAGGGATGCGGGGTAGGCCATGCCGGAACGTTCTCATTGTCGCGCGGCACGGCGCCCAGGCGAACGGCCATTTCCGCTCAAGGGCTTGTGGTCCGTTACACTGAAGAAATAGGAGCCGGATTTTGTCATTTCGCAGGTTTCTGCGCCTGAGTGCGCACATTCAGATGCTTCCGGTGCTGGAAAGCGGGGAAGAGACGCTGATCGGCGGCCAGGCTGTCATCGAAGGCGTCATGATGCGTTCGCCTCACGCCTATTCGGTGGCGGTGCGCCGTCCGGACGGGGAGATCGTGGTCGAGGAGAATCCGCTGCCGCGTGTGTCGGAGCGCTATCCGATCTTCAGGCTGCCCGTACTGCGCGGCTTGGGCACGCTGGGCCAGGCGATGTGGCTCGGGCTGCACGCAATGCGGTTTTCCGCGTCGCAGGCGATGGTGGAAGAGGATGCGAAGGCATCCTCGTCTTCGGTGTCCTCGGGCACGATGTACGCAAGCATCACGTTTTCCCTCGTAAGTTTCCTGTTTCTCTTTAAGTTCGTTCCTCTGGCCCTGGCCACCTGGGTTGGGCATGTATATGCGCCCCTTCACGGCCGCCTGGCGGTCAACCTGGTCGATGGCCTGATTCGCATCGCGCTGTTTCTGAGTTATTTGTACCTGCTGTCGCGGTTCAAGGACATCGCGCGAGTATTTGAGTATCACGGCGCCGAGCACAAAGTTGTGTTCAACTTTGAAAGCGGCCAGCCTTTGACAGTGGAGAATGCGCAGCGGTTCGAGACCTGGCACCCGCGCTGCGGGACAAGTTTTCTGCTGGTGGTGATGGTGGTGGCGATGATCTTCTACGCGTTTCTGCCGATCGACAACTTCGCGCTGAAGCTTCTGGCGCGAATCGCGATGCTTCCGCTGGTGACCGGCGTCAGTTACGAGATGATCCGCTTCGCCGCCAAGCGCCGGGGTGGACTGATGGCCGCGCTGACGACGCCTGGACTCTGGCTGCAAC
Organism: Acidobacteriota bacterium; assembly: GCA_021788955.1. The sequence goes on along the minus strand of JAJYKC010000404.1, from coordinate 35 downwards.
GCATCACGACGAAGCCGCCGGCGGACGCGCAGGCT
>JAJYKC010000403.1 GCA_021788955.1 Acidobacteriota bacterium | reverse complement strand
CGCAGGATACTGGACTTTTATCGCTGTTGGAGGTTAGATGGTGGCCAGGGACGGAATCGAACCGCCGACGCCAGCCTTTTCAGGGCTGCGCTCTACCAGCTGAGCTACCTGGCCGGGGAAACCTTGATTGTAGCAGATACTGCCGCATCAACTACGCGAATTACGGCGCGGCGGTCACCGAATGGCGCTGGCGTTCGGCCACGGCCGCGGCCCGTGTAAGTAGCGCTTGGGAGGACGGCAGCGCCTGAATTGCAGCCGCCACCTCCGGGTCGTTTTCCAGGTGCAATTGATCCGACTGCTCCTTGCTGAACGCCGTGATCCACATTTCCTCACGGAGCCGCTCGCGGATCGCCGGCTCGGAGGCGGCCGCTTCAGCCGGAGTGAACTCGACACCGCGTTTCTTTGCCCAGTCAAGGAACTGAGCGAGCAAAGCATCATCGGGCGCCCAAGTCTTCGGAAGCTTGGCGGGACGCGGGCCAAAATACTCGGCCGAGAAATAAAAGTACGACATGCTGCGGATAAGCTCAATCTCAAGAGGGCTCATCTTCGACGCGGCATATTTTTCATCCGGACTGATGCCGTCCCCGCCGTAAACCGTGCGGCCCGTATCTGTCTTGCGGGAATCTTTCAGGTTGTCTTTGCCCGGCCCGCGCATGTAGTAATCGTAGAATGACTGGTGCGAGTAATCGCGCTGGATGAGCCGGCCGCTCGGTGTGTAGTAGTGCGCGATGGTGAGTAGGAGCGCAGTGTCCCCGCTCAACGGGTACGGGGCCTGTACGAGACCTTTCCCGAATGTCTTTTCCCCGAGGATCCAGGCCCGGTCGTGGTCCTGCAGAGCGCCCGAGACAATCTCTGCTGCCGAGGCGGTTCCGCGGTCCACCAGCACAACCATCGGGTATTCCGCCCCCTGTTCGCCGTGGCGCGCGACAAATTTCACTTCCGCCGAGGCACGACCGTGGTGCGAAACGATCGACTGGCCCTTGCGCAAGAAATGATCGCAGACGGCGACCGCCTCTTGAAGAATACCGCCGGGGTTACCGCGGAGGTCCAAAATCAGGCCGTGGATGGAGCTTTCCCCGAGACGGTTCAGCGCCTGTTCCAGTTCGCGCCCGGTGTTTTCGTTGAACGCGTCGATCTTGACGTATGCGATGTCGGGCTTCAGCCAGAAGGCGTAGCTAACGCTGTCGCGCGGAACCTCGGCGCGCACCAGGTGAATCCAGATCGGGTCCGTAACGCCATAACGCTTCACTTCAACCGAGACTGGCGTACCGCGTGGACCTTTGAGCAGCGCGGAGACGCCCTCGACATCGAGTTTGGTGGTCGAGTGATCGTCTACGGCTACAATGTTGTCCCCCGGCCGCAGCCCGCCGCGAAATGCCGGCGAACCCTCGAACGGGTAAATCACCAGCGCCTTGCCCTCCGGTTCGCCGACCATCATGCCGACGCCGTAGTAGTGGCCGCTTTGGTCCTCGCGCAGGCGGCGGTAAGCTTCGGGATCCAGGAAATTCGAGTGCGGATCGAGCGTGTGGAGCATCGAGGGGATCGCACCGTCGTAGATTGTGGTATCAGGGCTGATTTTGGTGGCAAAGTTCGTCTCCACCAGGTTCAGCACCTCGGTAAACTTCCGCAGAGAAGCGGCAACATCGTCGCGGGACGGCTGTCCGGCGGAAAAAGGAAGCGGGAGGAGGCCCCAAAGGGACAAAACGGCTATCACCTGGGGCTTAAAAATGCGCATGGCGCGAATACCTCGATGTTCGTATCGTAGCAGGTGTTCCGAGCCGCCAAGGGCCCCTGCGATGCCGGAAAGCCCCTTAGGCGATATCCGGCAGAAGCGCGCCGCCCGGACGCCCCGCCGCGTCCATCACTGCCTCTGCGGCGAGGTACCCGCTGCGCACTGCGCCTTCCATGGTGGCCGGCCAACCGGAACGCGTCCAGTCCCCGGCGAGCACGAGATTCGGGATGGCGGTCTTGCTCAACGGGCGCTTGCCTTCGAGGCCGGGCACGGCGGAGAACGTCGCACGGACCTCCTTTACGACATGGGCGTTCTCGAGTCCGGCTTGAGCAACCTCGGGAAAAAACTCGGCCAACTCGGAAACGGCGAGACGGATGATATCTTCACGCGGGGTTTCCACCAGGCTGCGCGAGGCGCTGACCACAAGCTGCAGGTAGCGGCCGCGGTCTTTATTGAACATCCACTGGATGGTGCGGTCGAGAAGCGCGGCGTGCGGCAGCGTCGTCACTTCGCGATCGAACCAGACATGAATTCCGGTGATCGGCGAGTGGGAGAAGGCAGCGAAGTCAACGCCGAGGTCCGGCAGCAGCGCGCCCGCTCGTTCTACTGGCACGGCGGACACGTAGTAATCCGCAGTGTGGCGCTCGCCTCGCACTAAGGCCGCATTCACGCGCCCATCGTGCATCTGCAGCGCCTCCACGGGCGAGCGGAAGTGCAACCGCACTCGCGGCAGGCGCTCCCATGCTTTCGCCCCATATAACTCACCGAGGGGAACGCGCGGAACGCCCATTTCATAGGAGTTCGAGCTCGCCAGAAAGCCCAGCCAGAAAACCTGAAAGCCATGTAGCGCGGCCATGCGTTCCGGCTCTTCGTTGATCGCGCTCACCAGCACTTGGTCCCAAAAGCGGCGCATCGCGAGCGGGGTTTGTTTCTTTTCGAGCAGCCACTCGCGCATCGTGATGCGATCCAGGTCGGTACGCCGGGTTCGCTCCCGGCGCAGCGCCAGCAGACCACGAGCAATCGCGATGCGGTCCATCAGGCCAAGACTGTTCAGTTTGAGGAAGCTACCGGTGAAATGCAACGGCGGCGGAAGCGCGCCAGTCCTCAGCCAGGACCTGCGCCCTCCCGGCTCAATGAAAACGAACTCGCGGTGGAACTCGATCTGGTCCTCGACTCCCATGCGCCGGTAGAAGTCGAGCAGATTCACGCAGCAGCGCAGCAGGATGTGCTGGCAGTTGTCGATGGTTCCGGTGTCCCCGGGCAGCTCATACGAGGTAGCGCGGCCACCCGCGAACGGCCGGCTTTCGAACAGATCGACGTCGAATCCCGCCCCGCCGAGGGCCGCTGCCGAAGCCAAGCCAGCCAGGCCGCCACCGATGACGATGACCGAGGGCATTCGGATCTAGCGCGCCGCCGCGGCAGCCAGACGGGCTACCGCGTTCTCGATCAACCGCAAGCCGCAATCGCCCTCGAGAGTCAGAATCGATTCGGGATGAAACTGAACCGCCTCGATCGGCAGTTCCCGATGGCGTAGGCCCATGATGACGCCATCTTCGCTCTCCGCGGTCACCTCGAGGCACGCAGGAAAAGTCTCTCGATGTGCGAACAGCGAGTGATACCGGCCAACGCGGAAGTGTTCCGGCAAACCCTCGAACACACCGACGCCGAAGTGCGTCACCTGCGATGGTTTGCCGTGGACGGGATAGTCCAGCACGCCGAGCGTCCCCCCGAATGCTTCGACCACACCCTGAAGGCCAAGGCAAACCCCGAACACCGGGATCCCCTCGCGCGCCGCGAACCGCACCAACTCCGGCACGCCGAAGTCTTCCGGACGCCCTGGACCCGGCGAAATCAGGATCAGATGCGGCGCCAGTTCGAGAATCTTTTCGTGCGGAACGCCCGCGCGGTAGGTGACCACATCGGCGCCAGTCTGTCGCGCGTAGTTGCCGAGCGTATGGATGAAGCAGTCGTCGTTATCGACCAGCAGCATACGGACGCCGTGGCCGCGCGCCGTTTTGGCGCCCGCCGGACGAGTGTCCTCCGATGCCGGCCGCAGCGCGCGGAAAAAGCCTGTGGCCTTCATCCGTGTCTCCTGCTCCTCGAGTTCCGGAACGGAGTCATAGAGCAGGGTTGCGCCTACCGGATAGCGGGCTACGCCGCCCGACAGATGGACGGTCCGGATCAGGATGCCCGTGTTAATGTCACCGTTCATCGACAGCATCCCTATCGCTCCGCCAT